>DQVD01000103.1 GCA_015661935.1 Desulfocapsa sulfexigens
AGCTCTTGCTGATATTACGTATCGCGTAATATTTTTCAATGGACTCATCCATCTGAAATCGTCTGAAATTTGTTGAAAAAATAAGTAGGCCGCCCTCTGCCAATCGGGCCATGGCCTTTTCAATCAGCAAACGGTGATCGCGCTGCACATCAAAAACCCGTCTTTCTTTTTTAGTGTTGGAGAAAGTGGGAGGATCAACAAATATCAGATCATATTCACTCCTGTCTTCTGCCAGCCACTTCATGCAATCCGCCTGCACCGTTGCATGGGCCAGCCCGCCAAAACCATTCAGAGCCAGATTCATCCGCGCCCAATTCAGATAATTTGCAGAAAGATCCACGGTGGTTGTGGACTCAGCACCGCCAACAGCTGCATGAACAGTGGCCGTTCCTGTATAGGCAAAAAGATTTAAGAAACGTTTTCCTTTTGCCTCTTTAGCGATTTTCAGCCGAATAATTCGATGGTCAAGAAATATCCCGGTATCAAGATAATCGGTGAAATTCACCAACAGAAGACAGTCTCCTTCCCGGACAGTATGCATTTTTTTACGGCTGGCCTGCTTCTGATACTGGGCCTTACCCTTCTGTTTTCGTCTGGTTTTCAAAAAGACCCGATCTCGTCGCACTCCAAAAAGATGGCGAACCTGATGCAGACACTGCTGAAAGCGCCTCTGAGCTGCTTTTTCATCGACTGTATCCGGGGCGTTATATTCCTGGACCTGGATCCATTTTTCATACAAATCCACGGAGACATTATATTCAGGAAGATCTTTGTCATACACCCTGAAACAGTGCACTCCATCACGTTTGGCCCACTTGAGAAATTTTTTAGCATTCTTCCGCAGTCGGTTACCAAACTCTATTCCTTCATCCGGCCCCTTCTCTTCTGTGAGTTGCCACTGAAAGTCCTGTTTGTTTTCCTCGGCATGCACTGTGCCGCAAAAAAGACGGCAGTTAATGGAACCATTGTACATACGGTGAGTTTTGTTCCATTTGATACCCATACGATCGCCAAAATCGGGATTGGAGGTAAAGACCCCCACCTGCCAGCCATCCAGTTCCTGTTTACTGATACGACCTAAGGCCCGATGAAGCTTCTCTGCCTGATCATGCTCGGAAAGGCGCTCACCATAGGGTGGATTGACTACCATGAGACCTTTGGCAGCAGGCCTGCGCAAATTGGCAAGCTGCCCCTGTTTAATGACTATTTTATCCTCATAACAAGCATTTTCAATATTACTTCTTGCCACAGCAACAGCACGGGGATCGGCATCATAGCCAAGCATAAGAGGCCATTCCCGTTCAAGTCCCGCCTCCTCACGTTCAATCGCCTCGTCCACCAGCCTGTTCCAGAGAACTTTATCATGACCCTTCCAGCCGCTAAAACCAAAATAACTGCGGGAAAGACCGGGTGCTGCATCTCCAAAAATTAAGGCTGCCTCAATAAGGATGGTTCCTGATCCACACATGGGATCAAGAAACATGGTATCTTTGGTCGTTTCGGGGGGCCACCCGGCGAGCGCCACAATGCCTGCAGCCAAACTCTCCTTTAACGGGGCAAGGCTCCCGCCTTCCTTACGATATCCGCGCCGATGCAGACTTTCGCCGCTTAAGTCGAGTGAGATGGTGGCATGATCTTTATAGACAGACGCTCGAATCCTGATACCGGGACGTACCACCGACACACTTGGCCGTTCATTACACGTCTCCCGGAACTGATCAACCACAGCATCTTTTACCCGAAGCGCCGCAAAACCACTATGCTGTATGGCTGATTGATTCAAACTGCAATCCACTGCAAAGGTGGTATCAATATTCATATGCTGGCTCCAGTCCACCTTCAATGCCCCTTCATAGAGTGCATCTTCATTGGGTGCAGGGAACTCAGCAAGCGTCAGAAAAACGCGTGACGCGTAGCGTGACCAGAGACAGGTGCGATATGCTGCTTCAAGATCACCTTTCCAGGTCACAAGTCCTCTGACATGATCCACTTCACTTCCGCCAAGATCCTTTGCTTCCTGGCTCACCAGTTCTTCCAGACCTGCTGCACAGCTTGCCATAAGGCTATGTATATTTTTATTATCCTTCATACAAATAAGGGTAATGCTGTTTGATGAATTTCACAACAGGAGATTAATTTGAAGAATAAATCAATTACGGCTGTTCAAACATGACCTGATAGTTTGAAGTAAGGCAGCATCAAATTTACTGTCGTCTTACTTATCTTACAAGGCAGGATATTTTTGAAAAATCAGACAGGCGTTGGTACCGCCGAAGCCATAACTGCTTGACATTACGGTATTCAATTCTCTTTGCTGTGTTTCAAGGACAATACTCATGTCCTTTGCTTCCGGTTCCAGATTTTCTATATTGGCACTCGCCGCTACAAAATTGTTATTCAGCATGAGCAGGCTATAGATGGCCTCATGCACCCCGGCAGCTCCCAGTGAGTGACCGGACAGAGACTTGGTGGAACTGATCAATGGGATACTGTCACCAAAAACCTGACGGATAGCCTGTAACTCAATCATATCTCCGATAGGGGTGGAAGTGCCGTGGGTATTGATATAATCAACAGAGCAGTCTGCCGCCTCCATGGCGATCTCAAGACAACGGACAGCTCCTTCACCCGATGGCGTCACCATTTCATGTCCGTCCGCAGTGGCTCCGTAACCGATCAGTTCTCCATGGATAGTAGCGCCCCGTTTAAGGGCATGCTCCAGCTCTTCCAGAACCACCAGTCCCGCACCATTAGCGACAACAAAGCCATCCCGATCAACATCGTAGGGCCTGGAGGCCTGTTCGGGACGGTCGTTAAATCGGGTTGATAGAGCGCCCATCGCATCAAACATAGCAGTCTGGGTCCAATGCTCCTCATCACTGCCACCGGCAAAAATAATATCCTGCTTGCCCAACTGGATCTGTTCCATGCCAGCTCCGATACAATGGGCTCCGGTGGAGCAGGCTGAAGAGATGGAGTAGCAGGTTCCCTTGATTTTAAAAGGTGCGGTCAGCCCTGCTGAAACTGTGCTGGACATGGTTCTGGGCACCATGAATGGACTCAAGCGGCGTAATCCCTTATTGCGCATGACATCTGCCGTGACGACCACATTTTCCGCTGAAGTGCCTCCGGAACCAATTATGAGGCCGGTGCGCGGCGAGGAAACCTGATCCGGCAGCAGTCCGCTATCCTGGACAGCATTCTGCATGGCGATATAGGCATAAGCTGCCGCCTTCCCCATAAAACGGACTATTTTCTTGTCAATATGCTCTTTGCAGTTGATCCGGGTAAAAGCCCCTACATGGGAGCGAAGTCCGAGTTTTTCGTACGGTTCCCAGTAACGGATACCAGATGTTCCTTTTTGTAATGAAACAAGAACGTCACCTACAGTATTTCCAAGAGATGAGACAATTCCCATCCCTGTTATAACAACTCTACGCATTATTATTTTTTGTTTTCTATATGTTTGATGTACTCA
>DQVD01000041.1 GCA_015661935.1 Desulfocapsa sulfexigens
CCGCTTGTTTCTTTTTGTTACATTGTCATAAATGCCGTCTAATCAGCCCTCACTCCTTTGTCAGGTAATTGGGCCTGGACGGTTCAGCATTCTTTTCAGGGCTGCAGGCTGTTATCTCCATCATGTTTATTTTTGCTGGAGTCCATTTCGTCCATACTCTGCTTCAGGCGATAGCTCTGCCAGTTGCAGTTGATAATCCTGGCCTTATGGGTAAGCCGATCCAGGAGAGCGGCTGTCATAGCCTGATCTCCGAAAACCCGGGTCCAGTCGGCAAAGCCAAGGTTGCTGGTAATCATTACAGCCCCCTTTTCGTAGCGATCGGCAAGGACCTGGAAGAGCAGTTCGGCTCCTTCTTTGGAAAAAGGGATGTATCCCAGCTCGTCAAGGATCAGGAGATCGTAACGGCTGTAGCGTTTCAGCAGTCGCTGCAGGTCACGTTCCTCTCGAGCCTCGATCAACTCGTTTACCAGACCGTAGCAGGTCACAAAGCGGGTCCGGTAGTTGTTTTTACAGGCCTCCAGGCCAAGGGCTGTAGCCATGTGGGTCTTCCCGGTTCCGCTTTTACCTAAAAAAATCACATTCCGGTGTTCCCGAATGTACTCGCAGGTGGTCAGTTCCCTAAACAGCCTGATGTCCAACTCCGGCACTGCCGACAGATCAAAAGATTCCAATGGCTTGAGCAGCGGGAACCTGGCCTCGCGGGTCCTGCGCTTCAAGCGGTTGGCTGCGCGGGAGGCTATCTCCAGGCGGGTCAGGTCAAGGAACAGTTCTTCGTATTCAATACCTGATTCCCGCGCTTGTCGCAGGCTGGTATCCAACTCCCGGACCATGGCCGACAGTTTCAGGTCTTTCAGGTTTGCCTTGAGCTCGAACAGGGCTGTCTCTCTCATTGCATACCTCTCAACTGATCATACTCGTGAATGTCGGCAGTGGGTATGGAGCTCCAGCCCTCCAAAGGGATGGTCTCCACCCTGGGTTCGTTGGCATAAACGAGCAAATGACGCACGCCTTCGCTGGAACTGATTCCCTGTTCCAGAGCCAGTTCCACTGCAGCTTCAACTTCGAGAGGCTTGTATTTACGGTGCAGCATGAGCACTGTTATAAAATCCTTGATGCCCCGGGTTCCTCCCTGGCTTTGCTGAAATCGTTCAAGAAGGCTCTCGTAGCAGATAGGCCAGGTGACCCGCCATTGACGGATGGGACGGGCGCCGGCAAAGGCCATGGGCCGTTTTTGGAGCAGGTCCAGATAATGGTCGGGATCCAGCTGCCACTTGTTGTTGCCGTACACCCGTTCATGGCTCGCAACCAGCTTGTTTTTCAGGTAAATCTTTACCCGGTCCACTCCCAGCAGTACGTTTACGTCAAGACCAGTATAATTGGTCGGCACTGAGTAGCGGTTCTTGTCCACTATCACTGTGCCGAATTTGTCTACCTTGCCGCTCAAGGACAGCTGATTACTGAAGACATGTTCCGGCAGGGAAAGTAGTTGATCTTTCTCCATGGTAAACAATTGTTCCACTGTATGCTCCCGGCCGGAGATTGTGTGTCTGCCATAGCTGCGGCATTGTTCCAGCAGTTTGCTGTTCAGTTCTTCAAAACTCTCCACCTCGGGGATTGGAACCAGGTAATTACGCCTGGAAAAACCGACAAGTCCCTCAACTCCACCCTTTTCATTGCCGGCGGCAGGGTTGGTAAAACGGGCCTCAAAGTTATGGTAGGCCCGAAATTTGACAAAGGACTCCTGCTCGATACGATTGCGCCCCTGTAGAACCTTGCGTATTGCCGTGGTCAGGTTGTCATAGATCAGGACTGGAAAAACACCGCCAAAAAACTGAAAACCATGCAGATGGGCATCAAAAAAAGCCTGCTGCCGCTCGCAAGGGTAGGCGCGGACAAAGTGCTTGCCTGAATACCTGGAGCGCATGCAAAAGATTTTGATTGTCTGTCTCATGCCGCCAATCACCGCCGTGGCTGTGCCCCAGTCAACCTCCGCTTCAAAACCGGCTTCAGGATCGCAGGGAATAAACGCTCCGGGACGATCCAGACCAAGCTTTATCTTCGCCATACTCACATAGCGGCGTACTGTCGATTCACCGCCAGGGTAGTCATACTCTTCAACGAGACGGTTGTAAATCCGACGGGCTGTATGACGCTGTTTTTTGGGTACATCACGGTCTGCCTTCAGCCAGCTGTCTATTGTCTCAAGATAAGGGCCTAAAACAGGAAATGGCTGTTTTGTACGTTCACGATAGCCCCAAGGTTCACCGCGAAGCGCTTTCTTAACTGTATTGCGAGAATGACCGGTTATCCGCGACAACTTGCTGATGTTTGTGTCATAGACCCGATGGGCCGTCCGAATAAATTCATATTGATCCATGCTGAGCAACTCCTCTCCTCCCTGTGTATGGTTTTTTCACTACCATAACATGGGGACGATTCTGTGCTCGGGGTGGTCAAATTTGGGTTAGCACAACACCTCTTTTCTGGTCATTTTAGGTTAGCACAACCAGAAATGTTACGTTTGTGTTTAGTTTACGTTATATCTTTGTTTGTTCAAGGTTGAATTATCATGTTCGGTTGACATGTGATGTTTATTTAAGTTATAAATCTTTTTATTATTTAGTGCCTGACTGAAAACTATTTATGTCTTTTAAGTCATGTAGTTATGTGGCATTTTAAGATCGAAGATTTTTTGTAAGG
>DQVD01000259.1 GCA_015661935.1 Desulfocapsa sulfexigens
AGCTTTTTAAAAAGAAGTGGTAGAGAAGTAATCCTTGTAAGCTCAGGAGCTGTGGCTGCTGGCAAACGAAAAATTACAATTCAGGACAATATTGAAATAGGACTTGTTGAAAAGCAGGCTCTTGCTGCTATTGGTCAGCCAAGTCTTATGCAGTCCTATGTCGTTGCTTTTGAGGAATGCGGACAGGCAGTGGCTCAGGTTTTATTGACCCATTCAGACCTTGCTGACAGGAAACGTTATTTGCGTGTCAGAAATACTATTCTTGCCCTTTTTCGTTTCAACACAATTCCTGTTTTAAATGAAAATGATACCGTTGCAGTGGATGAACTTCGGTTTGGCGACAATGATACCCTTGCCGCCTTAATTGCAAATCTTATTGAAGCGGATATGTTTATTTGCCTCACCGACGTTGTTGGTTTGTATACTGCTAATCCACAGACTGATCCCACTGCAAAACCAGTTTATACCGTATCTGCTGTCACAAAAGAAATTGAGGCAATGGCAGGGAATGTTAAAAGTGCTCTGGGAACTGGTGGCATGCAATCAAAGATTCGTGCTGCCAAAATGGTCTCAAATGGTGGCGGTTCATCTTTTATAGGACCAGGTCGAGAAGAGACAATTCTGCAGCAGCTATTCAGCGGTGAAATGATCGGTACTTTTTTTCTTCCAGCACTTGATAAAATCAAACCACGAAAACAATGGATTGCTAATGTACTACAACCGAAAGGGATTTTGGTACTTGATGATGGTGCAAGTAGAGCAATATCTAACAGAGGTTGCAGTCTTCTTCCATCGGGGATCGTTGAAGTGCGTGGTGATTTTGACATAGGGGATGCCGTCCACTGTATTGATAGTGACGGGAATGTCATTGCTGCCGGTTTGGTTAATTATAGTTCCAGAGATGTTAACACTATAAAACAGCATCATTCCCATGACATTGCTGATCTGATAGGAACTAAGGATTGTGATGAGATTATTCATAGGGATAATTTAGTTTTGTTATAGGACAAAGAGGAAGTAAATGAACAATTTGGAAAAAGATATTAAGGACATGGCTGTCAGGGCAAAAAAAGCCGCAAGAACACTTGTAAGCCTCTCAACTAAAGCTAAAAACGATGTTCTTCTTCGCATGGCTGCCGAAATCGATGCCAAAAGAGAATTTATTCAAGATGAAAATGCAAAGGATCTTGCAGCCGGTAAAGAAAAGGGACTTTCCTCTGCCATGCTTGATCGCCTTGAGCTTTCAGATAACGTTATCGCATCTATGATGACTGGACTTACAGAGGTTGCTGCACTACCGGATCCTGTCGGAGAAATTGAAAATATGATTAAGCGGCCAAATGGATTGATGGTTGGTCGTATGCGTATTCCTCTAGGTGTTATAGGAATGATTTACGAGTCACGTCCTAATGTAACCGTTGATGCCGCTGCACTCTGTTTAAAGGCAGGGAATGCAATTGTTTTACGAGGTGGGTCTGAAGCTATTCATTCAAACAGAGCTTTAGCATCAGTTCTTCAGGATGTTCTTAAAAGTGAGGGGATTGCTGCTGATGCCATTCAGGTAATTCCTGTAACAGATCGTGAAGCTGTGGATGTCATGCTCCGTCAGGAAGAGTATATAGATCTTATTATTCCACGAGGGGGAGAAGGGCTTATTCGTTTTGTGTCTAAAACCTCCAGGATTCCAGTTTTGAAACATTACAAGGGAGTCTGTCATATTTATGTTGATTGTGATGCGGATCTTAGTCTTGCCACTCCTGTAATTATTAATTCAAAGGTACAGAGACCCGGTGTTTGTAATGCCCTTGAAGGACTTCTTATTCATAAGAATATCGCAAATGAGTATCTCCCCGAACTTGCAAGGGAATTAAAAAAACATGGCGTTAAGATCCTTGGATGTACAAAATCTGTGAGTATTGTACCTGATATCACCCCAGCTAAGGACAGTGACTGGGGAACAGAATTTCTTGATCTTGTTCTCTGTGTCAAAGTTGTCGAGGATATGGATGAAGCCTGCTTGTATATTGATGAATATGGATCTCAGCATACAGAAATAATACTCTCGGAAAACTACACTAACGTCCAGCGTTTTTTAAATGAAGTGGATGCCTCTGCTGTGATGGTGAATACTTCCACTAGATTTAATGACGGCGGTGAGCTTGGCCTTGGAACGGAAATAGGAATTAGCACCACAAAACTTCATGCCTACGGCCCAATGGGGCTGGAAGAATTAACCACCAGAAAATTTATTGTTTACGGACAGGGACAGGTTAGGACTTGATTCGTAAAACCGGTCTTTTAGGAGGTACCTTTGATCCTATTCATTATGGGCATCTTGCATTGGCTGAGGCTGCAGGGAAACTATGTGATCTCTCCGAGATTGTACTGATCCCCGCAGCTGTTCCACCCCATAAGCAGCATAGAGTAATAACGGACTTTTCTCACAGATTTGCTATGCTGACCGCAGGTGTTGAGGCCTATCCTGATCTCCACGTATCAAGTATCGAACAACTCCTGCCAAAACCTTCTTATACGATTGATACTCTGGAATATTTAAAGTTACATTCTGTGGGAGAAGTTGAGTTTTATTTTATTACCGGAGCGGATTCCTTTTTTGATATCCAATCCTGGAAACGATACAGAAATGTTCTTCAAACCTGTAATTTCATAGTGTTTACCAGAAACGGAAATAAAAACAAAAAACTCCACACACTTCTTGGGCAGCTTGAATATAATAAAAATGATACGGCATGGTATAATAAAAAAAACAATAAATTTATTTATACCCCGGTTCATTCTCTTCCAGTAGTTTCCTCATCAGATATTCGTAAACGTTTAGCCAGGAATAAAGTTGTCAACAACCTGATTCCCCAAAAAGTCAGAGAATATATTGCCAGGCATGAATTATATCAGGATTGTAAGTATTCAGGCACCACCTTATTTAGGCAAACCTCTGCCCTGTAACTGTTTAGTGCCTTACAGAACAATTTCTTGTTTTTTTTCAAAGAAATTTTCTGATAAGGCACTTATCCAGTGAACTGCCTTTCTTCCTGAGCGTAACCGTAAACCAGACATAAAA
>DQVD01000071.1 GCA_015661935.1 Desulfocapsa sulfexigens
GAATGACGAATAAGAAAAACCCTCTCAAAAAAAAAGAAGAAGATTTTGGTGATTGTTTTTTTACATCTCAAGTAAAAATCAAGGCAACGAGAACATTATATATACCATGTTTGTTTTGTAAAGGCAAGTGATACTGGTGTATTGGACAAAAACAGGGTGGTTTCCCAACCCTTGATTGTACCTAAGTAAAAATGGGCTATTTGCAAGGAATCACTTTATATCCTTGACACTTTTTCCCATAGATATATAAGGGAATCAGAAGGGGGGCTGCGGTGTTTTTTTATACCTGCGTCGCAGTATTTATTTTTAATCTTAAGCCATAAAATGGTCATATGCCATGGTAAAGAAAACCAAGCCGGATGCAAAGCAAAGTAAACAAGCTTCTGCTGCTCCAAAGCCAAAAGCCAAGGAGAAAGAAAAAATGCTTTATGACGTTATTTTCTTTCATAAGTGGTGCAAATCCTGCGGACTCTGCAGCGCATTTTGTACTAAGAAGATCATAAAAACAGACGACATCGGACTTCCATATATAGAGAAAATGGATAGCTGTATCGGATGTAGGTTTTGTGAAATCCACTGTCCTGATTTTGCAATCACAGTAAAAGAAAGGCATCCTGATTGGAGGCGCCAAAATGGAAAATGTTGAGCCGCAAAAAAAGACTCTTCTTCAAGGAAACGAAGCCATCGTTGCAGGTGCACTTGCAGCAGGATGCCGGTTCTTTGCAGGATACCCAATTACTCCAGCTTCTGAGATCAGCGAAATACTTTCTGTGAAGCTGCCTGAACTCGGTGGAACATTCATCCAGATGGAAGATGAAATTGCTTCCATGGGTGCTGTTCTTGGTGCGTCCCTTGCCGGAGTAAAATCTATGACCGCAACCAGTGGGCCCGGCTTTTCTCTTATTCAGGAAAACCTAGGATATGGCTGTATCACAGAAACACCCTGTGTAATAGTCAATGTAATGCGAGGCGGACCAAGTACAGGGCTTCCAACCAGTCCTTCACAGGGCGATGTACAAATGGCAAGATGGGGAACCCATGGTGATCATCCCATTATTGTACTCGCTGTTTCATCTGTCGCAGACTGCTTTTCTGTTACGGTAAAAGCATTTAATCTATCAGAAAAATATCGAATACCTGTAATTATTCTTTCCGATGAAGTTGTTGCGCATACCAGAGAATCCGTTGTTCTCCCTGAACCTGATCAAATACGAGTGTTTGACAGGGTAAAACCGGATGTGCCGCCGGAATGGTATAAACCTTATGCCGACAATAATCGTGGCGTACCTGATATGGCTTCCTTCGGTGATGGATATCGCCATCACGTTACCGGTTTAGTTCATGACGAAAAGGGCTTTCCGACTCAGGATTCACAGGAAATTGATAAATTCCTCAGAAGAATTCATTCTAAAATCAGTAAAGGTTTTCAGGATATACAGGTGGTCAAAACCCACCTTATGGAAGATGCTGAAATCTGCGTTATTGCTTATGGTTCAGTTGCCAGATCCGCTCTTCGCGCTGTCCGTGATGCAAGAAAAGCCGGTATTAAGGCAGGACTGATTCAACTTGTTACCTTGTTTCCATTCCCACGTAAAGCTGTTGATGCCTACCTTCGCCAGTGTCGTGTAGCTATCGTACCTGAAATGAATCTGGGCCAGATGGGTAGAGAAGTTGCAAGGGTAAATCAGGCAGGTTGTCGAATTGTGAAACACAATAAAGTTGATGGCCAACTCATCACCCCCGATGAAATTCTTAAACATTTAACCACAGTATGATCTTGCATCATAGCCAGGAATAAGGAGAACCATAGAAATGCTTGAACGTGCTGAAATTATAAGAAAAGAATATTTACGACACGATAAAAAGTTTCCCCATGTCTGGTGTCCCGGTTGTGGTAATGGAATTGTTATGGGTGCTTTATTACGTGCCGTAGACAGTCTTGGACTTGACAAGAATGAGGTGGTTTTGGCATCCGGTATCGGATGTTCCGGAAGAATGCCCACCTATATAGATTTTAATACCATCCACACCACCCATGGACGTGCTCTCACATTTGCTACAGGAATCAAACTGGCAAAGCCGGAGCTTACTGTTCTTACAGTTATGGGAGATGGTGATTCAACTGCCATTGGCGGAAATCATTTTATTCATGCCGCGAGAAGAAATATTAATCTTACGGCAATTATTATTAATAATTCCACATATGGGATGACTGGCGGGCAATATTCACCAGCTACCCCATATGGTGCTAAATCCACAACTTCTGTATATGGTCACGTGGAACATGCATTTAATATTGCAGAACTTGCAGCTGCTGCCGGAGCTTCTTTTGTTGCAAGAAGTACCGTATACCATGCAACCCATCTTGAACAAATGATTAAAAAAGCCATAGAAAAGCGTGGCTTTTCAGTTATGGAGATTATTTCAAATTGTCATGTTCAACATGGTCGAAGAAATAAGCTTGGTGGTGCTGTTGAAATGATAAATGGCTTCAAAGACCGTTCAGTAACTGTTGCAAAAGCTGCCAGGATGACTCCCGAGGAACTTGAAGGCAAGATCACCATCGGAGTACTTGCTGACGTTGATAAACCAATTTCCACTGATGAGTATCGGCGTATTGCTGAAGAGGCCAAAGAAAAAGCTGAAAAATTCACTAAGGCAAAAGAGAAAAACGGGATCAAACGCTATGAAGAATGATGAACGATATGAAATCAGATTTAGTGGAAGCGGTGGTCAGGGAATCATAACAGCTGCTGTGGTTATGGCTGATGGGGTAGGTGCTTTTGACAATAAGCATGTGTGCCAGACCCAGAGCTATGGCCCGGAAGCAAGGGGGGGGAAGAGTAAGGCTGAAGTTGTTATTTCAAACTCCCCCATAGATTACCCAAAGGCTCTTAGTGTGGATTTGCTGCTTGCCATGAACCAGACCGCATGTGACGCCTACTTTTTTGATATTAAACCTGATGGCTTGCTGATTGTTGATGCTGGACTTGTGCAGCAACTCCCCACCAGCCGTGCTGTCTCCATACCTTTTACTCAAATTGCAAAAGAGAAAATTGGTAGAGCATTGGTAGCTAATATGGTGGCGTTAGGTGCTGTTGGGTATCTCTCGGGAATGGTTTCACTTAGCGGGCTCGAACAGGCCCTGCTTTCCCGTGTTCCAAAAGGAACAGAGAGTATGAACTCAGATGCTCTTCACGCTGGGATTGAAGAGGCGAAAAAAATTGATCTTGATTTATTGCCACGCTCAGTTCTTTCTGAATGGGACGATGAATTATGATTGATTAAACAACAAAATAGATATCGTTGTGAAAGGTACACCTGAGGGTATGGTCCTGACCTGTAGACTCCATTCTCAGGTGTACTTTTAGTGCCTTACATTTACAAACTGCACTGTTTCTTAGGGGCCACCCTTTTACCAACTGCCGCTGCATAGAGCACAGTTTCTTCTTCCGGATCAAGTCCCAGCAAAGCGTTTACTTCGTCATCGTAAAAAGCTGCAATCGGACAGGCACCGTTACCGGTGGCTTCTGCGGCTATAACAAGATTTTGACAAATATGTCCTGCATCAAGCAGAATATAACGCATCCCCCTGTTACCATACTTGCTCATGGAACGTCTGATAACTGCTGACCATAGAAAACTCACTGCTGCCTGTGCCATAAATTTCTGATTGAGACAGGCAGCAGCCACTGCTTCGGCACTATCAGTCGTGGTTAACCGATCAATGGAAAAATTCTCCACATCAAAATGATACAAGCCAGGGTTTAAATCTTCTACATGATTTGCACTGAAATATGTTTCAATCGGATACAATGCCCCTCCTGAAGGCGCAGTTCTAAATGTATAATTCCCTGAACTTGCAGTTATTCCCTGACTGGCCCAAAGCATAAATGCAAGTTCCTCAATGGATACAGATTCATTCTCATATTTACGTAGAGATCGTCTTTTCTGGAGAAGGGGAGTAATACGTGCCTCTTTTAATGTCCAGTCTGTGGGCAACTTTATTGTTTCTGCATCAGGATAGCGTTTAAATGTGTCAACTTGTTCAATGGCAGGACGTCGTATATGTCTGATGGTTTCCCGGTCATATGCACTATCCCGAAGGTATCTATATCCTGAGCATTCCGATAGTTCAGGCATGGTTCACCTCTTGTTGCTGCTGTTTTTGTTTTGCTAATTGTCCGCATGCGGCAGAAATATCTTCGCCGCGACTGGTTCGTATGAAGACTGAATATCCGGCATCCCTGATAATTTTTTGAAAAGCGTACACCCTGTTTCCTGAAGGACTTTTAAAAGGCAAGCCCGGGGATTCATTGTAGGGCAGGAGATTTATTTTACAGGGAATATCACGTAAAATACGTGCCAGCTCACGTGCATCTTCATCGGAATCATTTATTCCCTTTAAAAGGATATATTCAAACATGATTCGTTTACGTTTAGCCATGGGATAATCCCGACATGCCTGAAGCAGCTCTTCAAGGGAGAACCTGTTGTTCACAGGCATAAGACTGTCTCTTGTTTTATCATCAACTGCATGAAGAGAAACAGCAAGATTCACATCGGTCTGTTCACCAAGCTCCATCATTTTATTGACTATTCCACAGGTGGAGACTGTGATTCGTCTGTTGGTCATATCCAGCCCACGCTGTTCCGTAAGAATGGATATGGATTTAATCAGATTCTTCAGATTATTGAGAGGTTCACCCATGCCCATAAACACAAGATTTGTGACGCGATCAGGGCCAATCAGCTTCCCCTTGGGTTCTCCTCGAAGAAAGTCTCCAACGGCGCAAACCTGATTCACGATTTCAGACGGGCTGAGATTACGAATAAAGCCCATGGTGGCAGTGAGGCAAAAGGAGCAGTTCATTGCGCATCCAACCTGTGCCGAGACGCAGAGTGTATTTCGATCGGATTCGGGAATCAGGACAGATTCTATTATCTTGCCATCATCCAGAGTAAAAGCAAACTTCACACAACCATCACTGGATCGCTCGATAAGTGGATCGTAAAACTGTGATATATAAGCATGTTCAGCAAGTTTCAACCTGAACTCTTTTGCAAGATCGGTCATTTGGGAAAAGTCGGAAATGCCTGGTCTATACAGCCAGGCCATAATTTGTCTTCCACGAAATGCCGGCTGTCCCAGGGATTCCACAAAGTGGACGATTTCTCCCTGGGTAAGATTGCGAAGATCGGTTTTAGAATCGCTATTCATTGCTTTTGTTTTATAGTGCCCGGTACTGTTCCTGTACAAGAGATTTGTTCCCTGCCAGGGCTTGTTTAATTGATTCGAGCATGTCCGGTTTATCCCGTCCAAACCTCCCGCTTAATGGCAGGTAATTGGAAGCATGGTTTGCCATGAATTGAACAGGGTCACAATCAATATGTTGTATTAACTCACGAAGTTCAATAAGTATTTCTTTTGTATCGGGCAACTGAAAAGTTCCCTTTTTATAGTTTTCACCAAGTTCTGTATTAGTAAGAGGCATTAGGCAAAGCGCAGCTATCTGCTTTGGCTGCATCCGATTTAATACTCGTGCAGATTCTTGAGCATGTCTGATACTCCCTGATCTTCCACCGAGGCCTAGTAAAACTGTCACAGAGAGAAAAACACCCGCCTCTTTAACAAGTTGGCCCGCTTCAATCATTGACTCTGCAGTTTCACCTTTTTTTACAAAAGCTAAAACATCATTGTCGCCACTCTCAAGCCCCATATAAATACGATGCAGGCCAAGCTCTTTTAACTCTTTAAGATCCTGAACTGACTTTGAGCGGATTGCTTTAGCGTTACCATATAATGCTATACGATTAACCTGAGGAAGTGACTTTTTAATTTGTTTGAAAAGAGTGAGTAAACGCTTTTGAGACAAGATGAGAACGTCACCATCTGCAAGGAAAACACGCTTCTGTCTGGTGCAGTATTGAGCAGCAAAAGCAAGATTTTCGGTTATTTCTTCATTACTGCGAATCCGAAACATCTTGCTTTTGTCTTTATACGCTCCACAAAAAGTACATTTATTGTGGGAGCAGCCTACAGTGACCTGAATAATGATGGAGCTTGCCTCGCTTGGCGGGCGAATAATATCTCCGACATAATTCATCTGATTGATAGACAACTAGGCCTTGTTGGCCGCCTCAAATTCTTTCATAAAAGCAACAAGCTTCTCAACGCCTTCAGTTGGGAAGGCGTTATAAATTGATGCACGACATCCGCCAATGGAACGATGTCCCTTTAAACCCGTCAAACCTGCCTTTGCAGCCTCCGTTATAAATTTTGCTTCAAGATCCTCACTTGGAAGGTTAAAGGGAATATTCATTAGAGATCGCGATGCTACTTCTGCATGGCCTCTATAATAGTCAGTGCTGTCAATATAATCGTACAGCAAACTGGATTTTGCAATATTTCGGGCTTCCATTGCCTCAACCCCACCTTGCTTCTTTAACCATTTCAACACTTCTCCCACTCCATAAATCGAAAAACAGGGTGGGGTGTTGAACATTGAATCTTTATCTGCGTGGGTTTTATAACTCAGCATTGTTGGTGTGTCTTTGGGAGTTCTATCCAGCAAATCATCTCGGATAATAACAACTGTAACACCAGCCGGACCCATATTTTTCTGGGCACCAGCAAAGATAATACCAAATTTTGACACATCAATTTTTCGTGAAAGAATATCCGATGACATATCAGCAATTAAAAATGTATCTGTTTCTGGAAAACTTGGAAACTGGGTACCGTAAATAGTATTATTGGATACAAAATAAAGATACTCGGAATCCGCATCAATCGTATATTCATCCTGAAGAGGAACCCTGTTAAAGGTCTGTTCTTCACTGGAGTAAGCAACATCAATATCTCCAAAGAGTTTAGCTTCTTTAATGGCTTTTTTTGACCACGTTCCGGTATTAAGGTAAGTCGCTTTTTTACCTGCTCCCAAGAGGTTCATGGGAATCATAAAAAACTGGCTCGACGCTCCGCCCTGTAAAAAGAGAACTTTATAATTGTCAGGGATTTCCATCAGTTCACGAAGCAGGCTTTCAGTATTAGCTGCCACAGCCATAAACTCTTTGGAACGATGACTCATTTCAATAAGCCCAATGCCTGTTTCTTTAAAATTAACTATATCTTTAGCAGCCTGCTTAAGAACTTCAACGGGCAGAGTTGCAGGGCCGGCACTAAAATTATAAACGCGATCAACCATCTTTTTTGCTCCTTCTATGAAAAAATACTACCTGAATGGACTGGAATGGAATCTATTACAAAAGAATATGTTTAAATTCCTACATTACATTAGTGTTAAACGGGATTTTATAATAACTGCTGGTGTTACCATATTCCTCACTCTTCGTCACCTGTAGACTGTATGGAAACAAATCAAAAAAAATAAATTCATACAAATTCTCCTGAAAATTGTCTTGCTCTCAGGATTTGTGCTAAGTGTGATAGTATCTATTTTTTTTGATTTTTGCGTATGGCATCATACAATACAATTCCAGCAGTCATGGCAAGATTTAAACTCCTTATATTTGAATTAACCATTGGCAAAGTAAAACAACGATCTGCGTAAAGCCTGAGTATTTCTTCTGGGAGTCCTTTTGTTTCTTTGCCAAACACCAGATAATCACCCGGTTTAAAAGGCGCATCTACGTAGGATTTGTCAGTTTTTGTTGTGAGAAAAAACAATTTTGTTTCTTCCTGAGCCTCGAGAAATTCCTCAAAGGAATCCCAGTATCGAATATCAACAAATTTCCAGTAATCAAGACCGGCCCGTTTAAGGTGTTTATCGTCTGTTGAAAAACCTAAAGGGCGTACCAGGTGCAGGACACTGTTAGTGGCTCCACATAATCTTGCGATGGATCCGGTATTTGGTGGGATTTCAGGTTCAACAAGGACTATATGGAAAGCTTCGTTGTCATTCATTGTTTTTGTATAATGGTCAGTAGAGTTATTTTTCACTTCAAAGGATTTGTTTGAAGAGGCAATTGTATTTATGGAAGCATGAAGAATTTGATTACTTAGCATTCTTTTGAAAAAGAAGAAAGAGTTGCATTTTTACTGGCAGATACTACATTATAATGGTTTTAACTATGTAATCTTGAGAACGGCAGACTTTTTTTCAGTCTGCCGTTAGGAACGGGGACGAAATAACTTCCCCCGTTCCTTAGTTTTTTTATAACAGAATCGTTTTTTTAACAGGAGTTCGGAGTAAATGGCGTTAATTGTACAGAAGTTTGGGGGAACCTCGGTTGGCGATCCGGAAAAGATCAAAAATGTCGCAAAACGGGTTCTTAAGAACAAAGAAGACGGCAACCAGATGGTGGTCGTTCTATCTGCTATGTCTGGTGAAACCAATCGTCTTACAGATTTTGCCATGGCAATGCAGGATATTCCTGATCGCCGGGAAATGGATGTATTACTCTCTTCCGGTGAACAGGTAACCATTTCGCTTTTTGCAATGGCCATAAAAGCGCTGGGAGATGATTGCGTATCATTCCTTGGCGATCAGGTTAAAATTACGACTGACAGTTCACACACTAAAGCCCGCATAGAGTCCATTGATACTGAACGAATCCTGGATGTTTTAAATGATGATAAAGTTGTTGTGGTTGCCGGTTTTCAGGGCGTTGACAATGACGGTAATATCACCACCCTTGGACGTGGTGGGTCAGACACCACTGCAGTGGCAATGGCTGCAGCCCTTAAAGCCGATGCCTGTGAAATTTTCACTGACGTGGAAGGGGTTTATACAACCGACCCCAACATCTGCGGTGAGGCACGAAAAATTGACCGGATTTCCTACGATGAAATGCTTGAGCTTGCAAGTTTAGGAGCAAAGGTACTCGATATCCGATCCGTAGCATTTGCAAAACAGTACAAAGTTCCAATTCATGTCCGTTCTACTTTTACTGATACAGAAGGAACATGGGTTATCGATGAGGATAAAGCAATGGAAGGAAGAATAGTTTCAGGTGTAACATACAATAAGAACGAAGCTCGTATCACGATTTCAGGGGTTCCTGATCAACCCGGGATTGCAACAAAAATTTTCACTCCTATTTCTAACGCCGATATTATTGTTGATATGATTATTCAGAATCAGGATACCGGCAACGGCATGACCGATATGACATTTACGGTTCTTCGCTCTGATTATGAAAGAACATTAAAACTACTTGATTCTGTTGTCGAAAGCACCGGGGCAACGGGTGGTGTTCACGGCTCTGATACCATTACTAAAATATCCATTGTCGGTGTCGGGATGAGAAACCATTCCGGGATTGCATCAACAATGTTTAGTGTACTGGCAAATGAAGGTGTTAATATTTCGATGATTTCCACATCTGAAATTAAAGTTTCCTGTATTATTAATGAAAAATATACTGAACTTGCCGTTCGCGCACTTCATGATGCGTTTGAGCTTGATAAAGACAATATTGCAGAAGAGGAAACTCTCGCTTAACTGGTGGCTCCCATGACTAAATCTGTACAAATATATGATACCACTCTCAGAGATGGTACACAGGCCGAAAATTTCAACCTTTCTGTAACGGACAAGGTTCGTATCAGTCATAAATTTGATGATCTCGGAATCGACTTCATTGAAGGCGGCTGGCCCGGATCAAATCCTCTGGCAGTTGAATTTTTCAAAACAATGCAGGGACAGACGCTGAAACATGCTAAACTTACAGCTTTTGGGTCCACACGCCTTTTTTCCAATCCTTGTGAAAAAGATAAAAACCTGCAGGCATTAATTGATGCTAAAGCTCCGGTTATTACTATCTTTGGAAAATCCTGGGACATTCATGTCTACGATGCACTGCGGATAGAACTTGAGGATAATCTGCTTATTATTGAAGAATCTCTCGCCTACTTGAAACCGCATGTTGAAAAACTTTTTTATGATGCCGAACATTTTTTTGATGGATTTAAAAAGAATCAGGACTATGCGCTGGCCTCACTCGATAAAGCTATTACCGGTGGAGCGGAATGTCTCATTCTTTGTGACACCAATGGTGGTATGCTGCCCCATGAAGTTCAGCCGATTATAGAACGTGTTCAGAGCTTTATTGCTGAACGCGGAGCTGATGTCGAGCTTGGTATTCATGCCCATAATGATTCTGAAACTGCCGTTGCAAATTCACTTCTGGCTCTCAACCTTGGCGTAAAACAGGTGCAGGGTACCATTAATGGATATGGTGAACGATGCGGCAATGCAAACCTTACCTCCATCCTTCCGTCACTTGGCCTGAAAATGGGATATGAGGCTACATCACTCAAAAATATAGATAAATTGTATGATACAGCCATGTTCGTTGATGAACTTGCCAATCTTCCGCACAATAAATATCAACCCTATGTCGGACGATCAGCTTTTGCACACAAAGGCGGCATTCACGTTTCTGCTGTAGAACGTAATCCACTGACCTATGAACATATTGAGCCGGAAAAAGTAGGCAATATCAGACGAATTCTTATATCGGATCAGGCTGGTAAGTCAAACATTCTTCATAAAGCTAAGAAATTTGGTATTGAACTTGATCCAAAAAGTCCAATAACGGCTACTATTGTCTCAGAATTGAAAGAACTTGAAAACCAGGGCTTTCAGTATGAAGGCGCTGAAGCCTCTTTTGAATTGCTTATGCGTCGAGCCATTGGAACTCAGGCGAATTACTTCACTTTAAAGGGGTTTAGAGCCATCAATTCAAAAAGAAAAATGGATGAATCTTCTGAAACAGAAGCGACCATACGATTGATGGTAGGTGGACATGAAGTTCATACCGCTTCCATGGGAGACGGTCCGGTAAATGCGCTTGATAAGGCAATGCGCAAAGCACTGATCAGGTTCTATCCAACCCTTGAAGAAATTGAACTTATAGACTACAAGGTTCGCGTTCTTTCCGGACAACAGGGAACGGGAGCAAAAGTCAGAGTTCTTATTGAGTCAAAAGATCAGTATGAACAGTGGGGGACTGTTGGCGTATCAATAAACATCATCGAAGCTTCCTGGCAGGCACTTGTTGACTCCATAAATTATAAATTAATGTGCGATGATCGGCGTCACGCAAAAAGTGACTGATTTTTCGACTCATCCAAAAGAGGGGACAGGAGTAGAGCGTGTCGTGCTTTTTTTCTGTGTCCTCTTTTTTGTTGTACAAATATTTTCCGGGTTTTCCTTATCAAATGCCGCAACTCGTCAGAAATCACAGCTTAGAATTTTACCGGAAAATGTTCTTTCCGTATCTTTTATTGCAGATAGCGAAGAAAACCATGATTTAAACAGATTAGAATTGATTGATTCGCAAGACACATTCCATTTCGCACCATTTTTCTTCCAGCCGATTCCTATTAATTTCTGTAACAAGTCATTGCTCATGTCACTAAGAGGAATAGGGCCAGGCCTTGCCGAAAGTATACTCAAAACCAGGGACACCATCGGTGGATTTTCCAGGCCAGAGGATCTTTTGAAGATTAATGGCATAGGACCAGCAAAAATGAAAAAATTTAAATCCTACTTTAGTTTTTCAAAAGATCATGATCAAAAATGATCCATTTCCGATTTTTGATCCGATCGTAGTCCTTATAGGTCCTACTGCCATAGGCAAAACGGCTCTCTCCATAGAACTTGCCAAAGAATTTGACTTTGAAATAATCAGTATGGATTCCATGCAAGTATATCGATATATGGATATTGGTACTGCTAAAATTACCCATGAAGAAATGAAGAACATACCGCATCACTTAATAGATGTGGTAAATCCTGACGAAGTATTTAATGCAGGTCTCTATGAACAAATGGCCCTCAAAGCTATTCAGGAAATCATTGATCGAGGGAAAAAAGTTCTTTTCACTGGCGGAACTGGATTATATTTGTCTGCTCTCCTAAATGGTTTAGCAAGACAGATCCCGACTTTTCCTGAGATACGTGCACAAATTGAAACAGAGATGGAACAGTATGGGCATGATGTATTACATGAACAATTAACGGTAATTGATGAAGTTACTGCGAATAGAGTACATGTCAATGATACTCAAAGGCTAATAAGAGC
>DQVD01000406.1 GCA_015661935.1 Desulfocapsa sulfexigens
GCATTTTTTTTTCACCCTTTTCCTTTTTTGAAAATTATAACAAAATATAGTAAACTCGGATAGCTGGGTCCCGTGTTGTTCTTGTTTGATAATAAAGGTAAGGATGGTGAGGAAGTGTGTCAAGATTCTGGCGAGATATTTGCAGGGAGAGTTTTTGACGAAAAGGAAAATCAGGGAAGAGAAGAAAAAAAGGAGGATAAAAAAAGTGGTAAATCCCATGGTTGGGATTTACCACTTGGTAAAGCAGGGAACGATCAGCCGCAGCCGCCTGATTCGCAGGATCCGGAACTGCATCCGCCACCACCACCAATAGGGTTGGTGGAAGTGATTCCAAAACCTGATCGTGGTCCGGCATCAATAAATTCAACCTTGATGGAACCACAGGTATTCATTAAACCTTCTTCAACCAGAAATGTAAGTTCATCCTGGTCATACACTTTATCGTTATCTTTTGGCTCATCCAGAGCCAGTCCCAATGAAGGGCCAGCTCAGCCACCTTGCATCAAGGCGATACGTAGTGCAGAACTGATATTGTTCTGCTCCAAATATTCCTTGAGCTTCTCAATCGCCTGGTCTGTTACTGTAAAATCAGACATGAAAACCTCCTGTAAAAGTAAAAAAGTAAAAAAAATTGATTTGTTTGCTGTATATTAATATTCGTTAATGTAACGGATATATTAATTGACTCTTTGTAACATATGTGAAAATGATACCACACAACAATAATAATTCATCAAGAGATGTCAATCTCTGTTTGTGAAAATCATTATCAGAGAGCGTGATCCCACGTGTGTGATCAATACTTTAGTATGATCAGAAAAAACATTTTATAATAATATCTCATGTTTACTGTGTGATCTTTGCATGTTCTATCAAAAAAGTGAAGGAAAAAGGTTTCTTTATGAAAAAAATAGTGATTTCCACAGGAGGCGGTGACGCCCCTGGTTTGAATGCTGTGATTTATGCGGTTGTTCGTTCCTGTTATAGAAGGGGCTGGGAAGTGTATGGAAGTAAAAGTGGTTATAAAGGGCTTCTTGACATGGACGAACTCCTTCGGTTGGAAATTGCCGATGTGGATGAGATCTATTCCATGGGGGGGACTGTTATTGGTTCTACCAATAAGGGGGATCCCTTCAATATGCCAGTGAAAAATTTGGCTGGTGAAACTCAGGTTGTTGATGTTTCTGATAGAATAGTACAAAATTTTACAAGGATGGGTTTTGATTGCCATATAGCCATAGGTGGTGATGGCAGTCTGGAAATCGCCAGGAAGTTTGCCGATAAAGGGATGCCTGTAATCGGGGTTCCAAAAACAATTGATAATGATCTTGAAGCCACTGATCGAACCTTTGGTTTTGATACTGCAGTCGCTACTGCCACAGAAGCATTGGATAAACTTCACTCAACAGCAAAATCCCATGATCGGGTTATGGTGGTTGAGGTAATGGGACGTGATGCCGGTTGGATTGCGTTGTATTCCGGTATTTCCGGTGGGGCAGATGTTATTTTGATGCCAGAGATTCCCTTTGATATGGATAAAGTTTGTGGAAAGATAATGGACAATGCACTCCATGAAAAGGATTATGCAATTGTGGTGGTGGCAGAGGGGGCAACCGCTATGGGGGGGGAAGTAATAAGTAAAGGTAGGGGTGAAATAGGCCGTAGTGAGGTGCTCCTTGGTGGCATTGGAGAATGGGTGGCATCAGAAATTAGACAGAGAACAGAGAAGGATACAAGGTCGCTGGTGCTTGGACATTTGCAACGGGGCGGTTCACCCACTACGTTTGATCGTTTACTTGCCATGCGTTTTGGGGCGGCAGCTGTTCGTCTGGTTGAGAAGGGAATCTTTGGTCATATGGTAGCCCTGGCATCTTCTCAAATGACTTCTGTCCCTCTTGAGGATGCTGTGAAATCGAGAAAAAAAGTCAATATGCAAAGCGATAAAGTGCTTACTGCCAGGGACATAGGAATTTGTCTGGGGGATTGAGAAGAAGAATGCAACAAGAAAACAGTAATCTTTTTCTGCGAGTCTATGACAGATTATTTGCTCACTATGGCCCACAAAACTGGTGGCCTGGAGAAACTGATCTTGAAGTAATGGTTGGAGCTGTTTTGACCCAAAATACTAATTGGACAAATGTGGAAAAGGCCATTGCTAATCTTAAAAATGGAGGCCAGCTTTCTTTTCCCAGTCTCCATAAAATGAGCGCAGAAGTTCTTGCAGAGTATATTCGACCGGCAGGATATTATAATATCAAAGCTCGCAGGCTAAAAAACCTGTTCCAGATGATCGTGGATGAATATGAAGGGGAACTTTCCTTTCTTTTTGAGGACGGTCTGGATGAATCCCGGGCAAACCTGTTGCGAGTGAAAGGAGTGGGCCCGGAAACTGCGGATGCAATTCTTCTGTATGCTGCAAAAAAACCGATTTTTGTCATCGATACATATACCCATCGTGTTTTTTCCCGTCATGGGCTCGTAGAAGAAGATACGGATTATTACAGTTTACAGCAGGAGTTTCTGGATAGTTTACCTGAAGAAGTATCACTCTTTAATGAGTACCATGCACTGATCGTTGCTGTGGCAAAGGAATTTTGTAAAAAGAAAAAACCCCGCTGCAGCAATTGTCCGCTGCAACGGGTAGAGGAAAACTAGCCTGAACAGACAGGCCTTGAGGGGAAGAATTGTTAAATATTCGACCATGGGGCACGGGAGTCTACGCTTACCCTGGGAGCGTGTCTGAGAACAGGTACATTTAATTAACAAAACCTACCGGCCTAACCATCAATAGAGTCTGTAGCGTTGCGAGGGGAACATTTCGAACATATGTTCCCGACAAAAAAACAAATGTTCATACGATTCTCCTGTCTTTTTTGTCTTTCACTTCAAGGAAGGACCGAATTGAGTGCCCCCTAACGTCAATAATTGATGTTAAGGGGGCATTGAACATGATGAATGTTAGCGTGAGGTTTGTTTTTGATTGTAATACTGTTTTGAGGCCATATTTGAGAGCCTTTACTGCATTTCTAGCATTATGATGTCACTATTTCCGGTTCGTCCCGATTCAAACAGCAGTGTCCCGCCATCCGGGCTCCACTGAGGATACATATCTGATCCTCCTGTTGTGAGACGAGTGAGCTGCAACGCATCAATATTATATAACCAGAGTGTTGCAGCATAGGATGTATCCCATGCCCAGAAAGCAATTGTTTTGCCATCTGGTGAAAAGACTGGGCCACGATCGCCCAGTGTGCAATTTTGCGAAAGGATTGTATTGTTTTTCGTAATGGCCTTGTTTGCTGTAAGGCTAAGATCTGAAATCATGGCAACATACGAAACACGATCTTCACCCGATGCATCACTTATCACTTCAGCGGTATAGGTAATCTGCGTACCATCTGGGCTCCATGCGTTCATCTGCACAGATTCCGGCCCATTCCATGTGAAAACTGTTGGGTCTTCATAACCGTTCTCAAAGGTCATAAAGTTTTGTCTGGTTAGATTGTAATTTCCGATAACTGGTGCAACTTTGTATGCAAGGGTTTTTCCGTCCGGGCTCCATAAAGGATTGGACTCCATCTGCGGATCACTGCTAAGACGAATTTTCCCGCTGCCATCAGTTTTAATCAGCCAGATATCCCAGTTTCCTCCTGTGACAGCTCCATATGCAATAAGGTCGTTAACTGGATGATGGGTTGGACGATCAAGCATTTCTTTACTTTCCACCAGAGTCTTTAGTTTGCTACTTTTTATACTAACTTGTTTGATTGCATGCATCCCGGTTGCGGCATTGTAAGACCAGAAAACCAGCTTTTCACCTTTGATGTCCCAGTCAGGCCATGCGGCAACTGCAGGGCCGTAAGTAAGTTGTCGCTGATTTGAACCATCTTTGTCCATGATCCAGATCTGGTCACTGCCGCTACGATCTGAAACAAAGGCAATTCTCTGTCCATCGGGACTATACCTAGGATCAACATTTCGGCCTGTATCTCTTGTCAGTTGGGTGAAGTCACTACTATCTGCCCATGCCTGTTTAATATCAAATTGGACAGCAACAGGGATCATGGAATCTCCAGGCACTCTTGGATAATCCAGACGATGACATTCATAGCAGGAAGGAATGGAGTCAATGGGTGTAATCACACGGGTGGGGAGGGTAAGGCGAGGTGGAAAAGTAAAGTGCAGTCCTTTGATATCCAAATTATAGTTATTTTGGTGAATCACTCCCTGCCAGTCAACCTCGTAGCTGACGCCATCAGGACCTGGCATTCCGTTAGCCAGAATCATTCTTTTATATTCGTCATCGACAGATGGAAGTTCCCGGTTGCTGGAACAGCGTGGACTTGATCCAAATCGGCCACGAAAACCATCAATATTTGAGGCCTGTTTCACCCCTGTAGATAAATCATGTTCAACTTCTTTATGCACATTGGCAACAGGGGCAATGTTGGCATCACGCCCATGGATAAAATCCTGATCCCAAACAATGGTTTGATAGGCTTTGTTCAGTTGCAATGCACGCTCTGCTGATGGATCAAGAAGGACTGTAATATCCTCGTGGAGCAGATCCAGCATGTCCAGTTTCACCGAGCCGTCCGGGGTGTAAAATTTATTGACAACTTCCAGATTATCGCGGAATTCATTCCCGGATTTATTGTACATCAGGTAGTAAGAATATTCGTAGTAAACACCTGCATCCCGAATCTTGATCTTTGGTTCGCTTAGGCCTTTTAAGCCCTTCTGACTCCAATGATACCATCCATTTTGATGGTGATTAGAATCGATTTTACGGGGAAATGAAAATACCGAATCAGTGGTCACCCCAGTGCCTCCATGGCAGCCGATGCAAAAAACGGTCTCTTCAAAACTCTGCGGCCTGAGATCTCCTCCTGCATCTTCAATAAAACCCTGAAGTAACCATCCATCGTCGTTATTAAGACCCTGTTCCGAGTTACCGATAAATTGCCGTGTTCGATCCGGGAAGTCTTCTTTTTCCTTGATTTCACTGAGTGCCGAGTTTTCAAGATCAGCATAGGACTGCCAACTGCGTTTTTTCATATAGCGCAGTTCTTTCATGCGGGGGGCGATGGAAACAGAACCTTGGTCATTAACATCTATATAACGGACACTATGGAGAAATTCTGTGCCCTCAGGGAAAAGTCCGGCTGCGAGATGTACTGTGCCCTGTTGTTGATCTACCCCTGCCTGTCCGACATAAGACATGTGTTTGTTTTTCAATGGATTCCAATCAAAAGCAATCAGGTTTGTCAGCCCAAGTATTCCGTCTTTATTGAGGTCAACACCAAACCTGTTCTCGTCAATTTCTTCAATAGCAACATCACGCCTGTTGATAATTGCCTCAACAATTGCAAGGTTGACTTTGTAAACAGTGAGATCAAACTTACCCTTGTCATCAAGCCGAAAATTCACTGCCAGGCGAATAAGAACATCATCCGTGGAGCCATTGGTTGGCCAGAATGTTCCTGGAAAAGGATAATATGCAAAGGCTCTCCAGCCGGTATAATTATCTTCCGGGTCGTGATCAAAGCCTTTATCATCAAAGTTGAAGTAACAATCCGGGGTATAGCCGTCCCATCTGCCATTTTCGTTAACGTCCCAGGAGGAGGGAACTTCTCGCATACGATTACTTATAATGATATTACCTTGCTCATCCAGATAGTTACTTGTTCGTACATATTCAAGAATTGCCTGGTCGGATATTTTCTGTATACGCCCGGAGCGATCCTCGAACAGATTGATCCATGGATTTTGCAAACCAGCTTCCGGGAACGAATATTCAAGCTGCAAATCCCAGTCATTAATATAATTAGGCTCAATGGATTTCGTGTGGCAGGCGTAACAGGGGTTATACACCTTCTTCTGCTCATCTTCGGTTTTTGTGTAGCACTGGGAAGGGATGTAGGCCGTTTCGTTGAGGAGGACACTGCTCTTTAAATCAACTTGAATGCCTTGTTGTTCTTGTCCCTGGCTTTGCTGTGCGAGTAGAACAAGTGCTGCAATAGTTGTTATCTTCCATGTTAGTTTTGTCATGAAAATCTCCCTGATTATTTGTTGCGCTAGTGGTGTAAAATAACCTGAAATCACAAATGGGCAGACCGAATGGCCTGCCCATTTGTGGTACTTGCTGCTGAATTGCTGCTGTTAATTCATTGCCGGAAGAGGGCCAAGATATCCGGTGTAGCCTGAAGCATCGGCAGGATCACTGAGCTTATCCGAGTCTGATTCTCCATATGGATGCTGGACAACACTCATCAGATAGGCATGACCATTGATATTAGAATAAAAGTAAGGTGAGGTGGTCTCTGAACCATAGGGCGTGGTCTGAATTCTGGTCAGTTTGCGGCTGGTTACATTATATGCCCAGATAGCATCGTTTTGATGACCGGATCCTGTATCTTCACCAATTATCAGGGTATTCCGACCTGGCATATAGGTAATATTGTCCGGATTGGCAATCCCATCTATGTCACATGTATTATTGGCATAATCACCATCTTTGGGATAGGAAACCATGGTACCGCTGATTACTCCGTACATATTCTGAGCTACATAATCACTGCCGATAGTTGTATTGGGCTTAATATCAAGTCCGTATACAGTTCCGCATTTGTTCTTTGGCAGGCGGATGTGGTTTGGACCGCCTTTATCATATTTTCCACCATCTTCCATACCTTTGGCCACCTGACTCATGGCAACATAAAGGATGCCACGTTCAGCATCAAAAGTGATGCCCTCTTCTTTACGCAGCTCGGTGGTTGCACCTTTCATGGCAGCGTAACGCCTTGTTTCCAGGCGCGAGGCAATTGTTTCCATACCGGATTTAATTTGCAGACATTCGTTTCCTGTGGTGGTGTTTACCGCAGTAAAGCCATCTTCGCAGGAGCCGTCATCTTTTGGAGTGGCAGTTGCAAAAAGATCAGAAAATGTTACGTCGTTCTCGATTGCTTTTTGAATGGTACTATTGTCGGCATGCCCAAGGTTAATCCATTGCAGGTTTGCATAGCCTCCGTTGGCAGCGTGTATCTGTTCCCATTTTGCGGCATAGAGACTACCACTGGAAAGGTTTCCTGCCTCATCTGCAACAAACATGAAAAAGCCAACATTGGTTCCATCATCGGAAATATAGGCGGTACGGTTATCCGGCATAACGTATGCCAGTTCCACTGCAACACGACCCATGGCAAAATGTTTGCTGACGTTTGGCTTTCCTGCTTCCGAGACAGTCACTTCCACTGGGTAACCGTAACGGTACGGTTTGAATACTTTTCGGAAGTCATCCACAGTGATGCCTTCAGCATAGGGATCTACACCAAAATATCTGGCCATTGGTTTGTCGTAATCCTCAATCGTATCCATTGAGGTAGCCTCTTCAGTGGCGCGGGCATTGCTTGGATATTCTTCACTTCCAAGGTGTGATCCCCATGGTGTTACACTACCGGCACATGGAACCCATAAACCGCCGAACTCTGAAAAATCAATATTTTCAGTCTTTATTGCACTTAATTTTCCAGAAACACTGTCCTGTGAAAGCTCAGTTAAATACATGGCACCCGGTCTGGATTCAAAATGTGAAACCATAAACAGCTTAGAACCAACTGGTAGTAGTGATGCAAAGTCATTGTCGTGGGAAATATGCTGTGAACCGTCTTTGCTGATGATTGCTTTTCCATCCTGATCAACCAGCAATCCAAA
This sequence comes from Desulfocapsa sulfexigens, assembly GCA_015661935.1. GTDB lineage: Bacteria > Desulfobacterota > Desulfobulbia > Desulfobulbales > Desulfocapsaceae > Desulfocapsa > Desulfocapsa sulfexigens_A. The sequence continues at coordinate 7,714 of DQVD01000406.1, forward strand.
GGTGGCGTCAGCAACTTTTTGACCGCTGCGAAGAATTGTCTGAAAACCGATTTTATGGGTTTCTCCGTCTATTACGACCTCTTCGCTGGCTTGAATCAGTCGTTTGTCGGTGTCACTTACTGGAAAACTAACTTCAGTAAATTCCGGAACCTTAGATGGTTTTTTATCAGCTGCAGTGGCTAAACCTGCTTGCCCGGCAATAACACCAACTGCCAGAAGTGCAACGAGTGATGATCTGAATTGTTTCTTCATGTTTTAAATCTCCCTTTAAATTAAAATACGCAATAATAGATAGTGACAAGAGTCTGTCGCTTCTTTTTATGTGAGGTTTATATCTAGGTTTTATTAGAAAACTGTGAGGAATGGATTATGCTTTGGTTAGACGAGGCATTAAGTATGATGAATAGACATTATATCGATTTTCCCTGTTGCAACATTTTGATTTCATTGTCAAAATTTGTCATGGTGGGGTTTTGCATAATGCAGGAAGTACTGTTTTTTTAACAACCAACACAACTTTATAACAGATTGATTATATCTCATGATAAGCTTTAAAGAAGTTTCACGCAAACCGGATGAAATGACAGCAATGACAGGATATACAATTGAAGAATTCGATTGCCTTCTTTCAGCATTTGAAGAGGCAGTAATGGAATGCGACTATACATTGGAGGGGAAAAAGAGAAAAAACAGACCAGCTGTTTATAAAAATCCTGTGTTTTCAACTATTGCCGACCAGTTTTTTTTATTTTGATATACATGAAGCAGTATACGATTCAGATGATGCTTGCTAAACTATTTGGCATCTCTCAGCCTAAAGCAAATTTATGGATTCATTCTCTTACGCCGATCTTGGCATCCGCTCTACATA
>DQVD01000101.1 GCA_015661935.1 Desulfocapsa sulfexigens
AATAATTTCTGCATGACCACTTGGATCATTGGTCCAAATCGGGCAGTTTTCACCTTTTCCTACAATATTGTTATCTAGTGAAATAAGTGCACCGACAGGGACTTCACCTTTTTGTGCGGCAGATTTCGCAAGAAGGATTGTCTGTTTCATGAAAAAAATATCTATCTCGCGTTGATCCATCTGTTCGATATGGTAAAGTATAGGTTGTTGATTAAACGTGGAATTGTAAATTCTTTATTTGCAATGAAAACTGATTTCACATATGATTTTTGTATATTGGTTACGAATGTGAAATTACACGTCAGTTTACATTGAAGGAACAATATGTATACAATTTTAGCGTATGCAATTCCAGAAGAAAGTCATACTATTCTCCATCGGACATTGGATGGCAGAGCGAACATCAGGTTCTGCTCAGGGCAGAATAACCTCCTTTCTGAATTAAAAGGGACAGAATATGACCTTTTGTTTCTTTTTATGGGAAACGGAAATGGTGACATTATACTGCTTGAAAAAGTCTGTCAGCGTATTCCCCATACTCCAGTTATTATAATTAGTGGAGAAGAGAACCCGGAAGTTGTTGTTCATGCACTTAAAAGCGGAGCATTTGATTATCTTGTGTATCCGGTGTCTGCTTCCCGTTTTGAAGTAGCCACAAACAAAGCATTTGAAAATAAAGCTTTGCGTCATGAAATTGCATATCTTCGTCATAAACAGGATATTGTGTATGATTTTGATGATGTGATAGCATTCAGTCCCGGTATGAAGCAGGTTTTAAAGAGTTTGGAAAAATTTGCAAAAACTGATTCCACCCTTCTCATTACCGGGGCCACAGGAACCGGGAAAAGTTTTCTATCGGGTACCGTTCATTATAATAGTCCTCGAAAACAGAAACCATTTATAAAGATCAATTGTGCCAATATCCCTGAGGATCTTCTGGAGTCGGAGTTGTTTGGTCATGAAAAAGGAGCGTTTACCAGCGCTGAAAAACTTCGTATTGGTCGTTTTGAGCAGGCCAGCGGTGGAACTCTGTTCCTTGATGAAATTGGTGAAATAAGCCTTGGACTCCAGACAAAACTGCTTCGAGTACTTGAGGAGAAATGCTTTGAACGGGTTGGTGGTAATAAAACCATCTTTGCCGATGTTCGTGTTATTGCAGCGACGAACAAGGATCTTCCCGAACAGATTGAAAAGGGGAAGTTCAGGGAAGACCTCTATTATCGGATTAATGTTTTACCCATTCGCCTGCCGGCTTTAAGAGAACGGCGTCAATGTTTGTTGCCGCTTGCGCAGTTTTACCTTAATAAATATGCTACATCCCTTGGAAGCAATGTCCATGGTTTTACGGACAAGGCACTGGAACAGATTCAGAGCTACAGTTGGCCTGGAAATATCAGGCAACTGGCAAACACCATCGAACGTGCTGTGATCCTGGAGGATGATGATTTGATTGATACTTACAATCTCTCATTACCTGTTGAAAAGAGTGTGAGAACTGGTCTTGGAGCGCAAAGCCCGGGAATGAATGGGTCACTTGTTTGCCAGGAGAAAGAGCTTATTTTAAATGCCCTGGAGGAGTGTCTTTGGGTGCAGAAACATGCTGCAGAAAAGCTGGGTGTAAGTCCAAGGGCATTAAATTATAAGGTTAAAAAGTTTGGGATTACGCATCCAAACTGGCGAAAACATCGTTAAAAGAAAGTTGTCAGTGTTCAGTTGTTAGTAACTGAACACTTCTTTTCTTCCTACCGCAAAGCAGCAATAAAAGGTCCCACTGCCTCGGCACCTTCAGCTTCAACAAGTTTTATAGTACGCGATCCGATAACTGCCATATCAGCTTTTCCTTTAAGGGCTTCAATATCCTCTTTGCTCTGAATTCCAAAGCCGACAGCCAATGGGAGCTTAGTGGCCGCTCGACATCTGGCCAGATATCCATCAAAGTTCTGATCAAATTCCGATTTTTTTCCTGTTACTCCCCGCCGTGCAACACAATAAACAAAACCATTTCCGTAGGTTGAGAGTTTTTTCATACGTTCGTCGGTGGAGGTTGGTGTGAAGATAAGAATTGGAGCAATCTGGTATTTGTCGGCAAGTTCCAGAAATGATTTACCCATTTCAGGCGGAAGGTCGGGGATAATAAAACCTTTAATGCCGCATTCCTTCGCTCGTTGGAAAAAGTTTTCCTCACCATATTTAAAGATGATGTTGTAATAGGTCATAAAGAGAAATGGAATGTCATATTGCCTGGTAATCTCGGCTGCAAAAGTAAAACAATCCGCAACTTTCGTTCCTGTTAACAATGAATCCTGATTGGCTTTTAAGATGATCGGACCATCGGCCATGGGTTCAGAAAAAGGGATCTGCATTTCAATACAATCCACTCCGTTTTCGACCATCTGTTTGATGACTTCACGGTTTACATCAAGCGAAGGATAACCCAAAACAATGTGGGTCATAAGAAGAATATCTTTGTCTTTTAGTTTGTTTCGTAACTGTTGTTCTAACTGCATATTTCAATCCTGGTTTCAGGTTGTTCAGGTAAATAGACTTAAATAATAAAAGGCTGAAGGCTAGCTGTTACTGTATTCTATGCCGCGATCAATAATAAACTTTTTCCATGATGGATCTTCAAAGGCGTGGGCAATGGTAAAAATATCTTTATCACCGCGACCGGATTGGTTAATGATGATTGCTTCATCCTTTGCAAGCTTTCCAGCTTCTTTAAATGCTCCGACAAAGGCATGTGATGATTCCAGTGCAGGAATAATACCTTCCTGCTTCATGGTGAGCTCGAGTGCCTGCATGACTTCCGTGTCAGTTGCTGATTCAAAGCGCACTTGTTTTTTATCCCACAGATCACTCAAAATTGGAGAAACACCGACGTAATCCAAGCCAGCAGCAACGGAATGAGTATGTTTCATTTGTCCATCATCGTCCTGTAAAAACATGGTTTTATACCCTTGTGCAACACCTGGTGTTGCATCGGGGCTTGAAAGGCGAATGGCATGGGCTCCGGAGTCTGCACCGTGTCCTCCTGCTTCCACACCAATAAGCTCAACATCAGGCTCATCAAGGAATCGTTTAAATATTCCCATGGCATTTGAGCCTCCCCCAACACAGGCATAAACACGGGCCGGCATTTTTCCATGATACTCCATGATTTGTTCAGCAGCTTCAATGCCGATGATTGATTGAAACCAGGCAACCATTTCAGGAAAAGGGGCAGGGCCACATGCGGTTCCAAATACATAATGGGTGTCATCCACATTAGTGACCCAGTCACGAAAAGCTTCATTAATGGCATCTTTCAGGGTACGGGAGCCATCTTTAACCGTTACCACGGTGGCACCCATTTTCTCCATCCAGAATACATTTGGGCGTTGCCGAAGTACATCTTCTTCGCCCATATAAATGGTGCAGTCAAGGCCGAATTTCGCAGCCATGGTGGCTGTTGCCATACCATGCTGTCCAGCACCTGTTTCTGCTATTACCCGTTTTTTTCCCATACGTTTAACAAGTAAACCCTGGCCCATAACATTATTGGCCTTGTGTGCCCCTGTATGATTAAGATCTTCACGTTTTATATAGATTTTTGCACCACCAAAATGACGAGTGAGATTGTCTGCATAGGTGAGTGGGGTCGGGCGGCAGGAGTATGTTGACATGAGTGTTAAATACTCTTGCCAAAACGCAGGATCCTTCCGACAACGCGAGTATTCTTCCTTTAGTTCCTCAAAAGTTTGATACAGTACTTCGGGGATATAAGCTCCACCCCAGTTTCCAAAAAAGCCATTTTGATCCATGCGATAACTCCAATATGAAAAGAGACAAAACATAAGTCTAACAAAAAAATACCATACTGCCGATATGTACAGTATCCAATATTTTTTTTAATAATTACAATCAGGGAGCGATTATGAGTATGCAAAGCAGAGTGACGCAACAACCATCAATTCAATCAGAAAAGATATTTACATTTCCCAAAGGTATTCCCGGATTTGAAGAATACACTACTTTTAAGATTTTTCACAAGGATGATGGTGAAGTTTCAGCCTATTGGCTGGAATCCTGTGAGGCACCTGTTATTACATTTACACTTGTTGATCCCACGGCATATGATTTAAACTATGATATTTTTTTGGATGACACTGAGCAGGAGACAATTAAAGCGGATAACCCATTGGATATCGGCGTTTTTCTCATTCTGAAAAAAGAAGAACAGCAGAGTACCATGCAACTCAGTGCAAATATTGGCGGTCCTCTGGTTATTAATGTTCAAAAACAGCTTGGTTTGCAAAAGGTGTTAAAAAGGCAGATAAGTGAAACCGAACATTAATTATTATAGCCTTGCTTTCTCAAGCTGCTGTCTGCAAACAGCTGCAAAATCTTCGGGGTAGTGACCATTAATATATCGTAGCTGCGCTTCACTGAATGCTCCAGGAGATTCGGGGAGACGTGGTAGAAAGCTGTATAAGAGGTGCTGTCCATCTTCCCCTGAGATGCCTATTCGTTTGGGGTATTCAATGGAGGTGACCATTTTGGCAGCTAGTCCGGCAAGAGCTTTTTGAGCACGAAATATCCCTTTGTTTAGTGATATTCTGGAAGCAGTATCCGCTTCCAGAATATTGCCTATCGTTTTTCCGTTTTGGTTTTGTAATGCCATAAGCTGGAGTTCCCACTGTGAAGTTTGTGCTTTGGGAACAAAAAGCATGGCATGGTCATCTTCCCATACTATCAGGTTTGCATCCAGATCGTTTCTGCCATCCATACGTTCATTGTTTCTGATACAAGCAAGATAGTCCGCAAAGAATGAACTCTTGTGTTCACTCTGATATATCCGCATTACTTCAGCCACCATATCACCACAGCCAAATGATGCCATGTCGCCAATTTTAATAAGCGGATCACCGGAAAAGCATTCAACACTCTCAGGAAGCATGGCGTATTGTTGGTGGATCTGTTGGTGGGAGGCATGGAGTCGATAATTTGTCGGCGCATAATCAAAGCCAAAATTCCATCCCCATAAGGTGGCTGTGAAAGGAGGAGTGTTTCCGACTTCGATCTTTTTGATAATTTTGTTTCTCAGTGTTTCGAGTGAGTCTTCAGAAAAGATCTTCTGTTCTTTATCAATCTCAATGCCAAGCTGGATGGCTAACCGAATAAAGCTGCGTTGGTAATAGAGATGTCGGAGTCCTGTCATATCTGTTTCCGATAAACTGTCTATGGAATAGCGAATGGCATCGTCAGCCATATTCGCAGCGTAATGGCCTCCTGCGATATAAGAGTTGCGTCGAAGATATTCAAAGACGTGGGTTTTACCGTTCTTTTCAAATTCACCTACTATTTCACTTCCACCTTGTGCTCCAGGACGTAAAACCATTACAAGTTTATAGCTATCAGGGAGTGCAGGATTATTGGCAACAGCTTCAAACAAGGCATGGTCAGTTATTACAGCACGTATTTGTCCCCGGTTATTCTCTTTGTATTCAAGTCCCGTTGGAGTTCCATTGGAATCTTTTTGAATATGGCAACAGATTTCAGCTAATTTGATCAGGTCAGCAGGGTCAGTTGATGTGGTAGCGAGTGTGAGAAGCAGGGGAGGGGGAAGCTTTTCAAGCAGAGCAGAAGAGGCCTGTTTGGTTTCCAGAAGCTTAGAAAAAGAAAGCGAAATCTGTGCCGGGAGATGTATACGGTCAGTATTATTGGCACTGTTATCAGCCCACTCCTTATCTATAAAGGTGGAGCCTCGAAATGAAAAAGGATTAGGAATTTCAAAAATCCAGTCTGCCCCGTCTACTTGCACATTCGTTTCTGGAAAATTTGCCTTATTTGTATACGATCTTCCTGAATCAAAGGAACCTAGCGATTCGATTTTATCGTGGCATCGCAAATTTTGGACATTGTAGGTTGGTTTATGGATTCCGTAGAAGAATCGTCTTTTTGGGCTAACGCAGCTTCTGATAGTCATGATTGTCTTCTGAGTAGATGGATGAAAATTATTTTGTAGTCAAGAATAATACAGGAAAAATATGATTTTTACGATGACATTTGGATTCAGAAAAAGAAGTGAATTAAAAAGAACGTAACTATCTCTTATTTCTTTCCATCTCCCTTAGACTGTGCTGAAAGTATCAGAATGAACATAAACGTATTTGAAGATTTCTGGTTATAACGCTTTCTGTTGATACCCTGATGTACCATGGTATAGAGGCCGACACCAATAAATTCATCAACCAGATATCATCATAGCGCCTGTTATTAAAACGTTCGGCAGGAGATATCTGCCCAGCATGTTTTTTAATCGTTGTGGGGTAAGAATGGATAAAGATGCAAAAATAGTTGTGGTAAGTGGCTATGCCACTGCTCAGGTCATGGAAAATTTTGAAGATTACGGTTTTAAGGTAACACTAACAAAGCTCTTTGGACTTTAGAACTAAGCCGCATAATAAAGAACGTTCCTGGCTGATTATAAAAAAAGCAGATTATTGTTCTTTGTTTTTGAAAATACCCAGGGCTTCCTGGTAAACATTAGAACGGGATAAACCAAGATCACCAGCTATTTTACGACTGACATCTTTGAGGGACATTTGGGTGTTATCGCGATACCAGATAAGGAGTTCCTGAAGATTTTCTCCTTCAGCACATGTGATAATACCTGGCTCTACGATAAGAACAATTTCTCCACGATTTTTCTTTAGTGCTGCAAAATCGAGAAGATTTGCTATCGTATCACTCTTGAGTTCTTCGTAGGCTTTCGTAAGTTCCCTTCCCCAAAAAGCCTGACGATCACCCATAATATTTAGAATGTCGGTTAGTAGTCCCTGAATACGGCGTGGGGATTCATAAAAGATGATGGGCCATTGAGCATCTATTAGAGATGTGAGAAGAGATCGACGTTGTGATTTTTTGGAAGGAGCAAAACCTAAGAATAGAAAGTGTGGGTTTGTTAATCCTGCAGCAGAAAAGGCAGTGGTAATAGCGGAAGCACCGGGTAGTGGAACAATTTCAATGCCGACAATACGTGCTCTGGCAACAAGCATTGCACCTGGGTCAGAAATTCCGGGAGTACCGGCATCTGATACGAGAGCGATTGACTCACCACCAAGGAGTCGTTCGACAAGTTGCACAGACCGTTCTGCCTCTTTTTCACGATAATAGCTTATCAGCGGTGTGGAGATATCAAAATGGGTAAGAAGTTTTCTGGTATGCCGGGTGTCTTCGGCAGCAATTAAGTCGACATCACCCAGCACGCGAAGGCAGCGCAGGGTGATGTCTTCAAGGTTCCCAATGGGAGTTGCTGCGATATAAAGAGTGCCTGCTGGTTTTTCGTTATCTTTTCCCATCTGAGAGAATCTTATTCCTGGCTCTTCTTCTTTTTACCAGGAAGAATAAGGTTGAGCAGAACACCTAAAATACCGGCAAGTCCAATCCCTTTAACTGTAAAGGCTCCTGCCGAGAAACTCATGCCACCAATACCCATAACAAGGATTAATGAAACAATGCAAAGATTTCGAGGTTCAGTAAGATCTTCCTGGGCACGCACAAGTGTGTTTAAACCTACCACAGTAATTGCTCCAAAAAGAAGAAGCATAATACCACCCATAACGGGAGATGGAATGGTTTGAAGCAGGGCACCTACTTTTCCAACAAAGGCAAGAGCGATTGCAGTAATTGCAGCCCAGGTCATGATGGCAGGGTTAAACGTTTTGGTAAGAGTTACAGCACCGGTTACTTCTGAATAAGTCGTATTTGGGGGGCCGCCGAACATAGCGGCAAGGCTTGTTGCCAAACCGTCTCCAAGCATTGTTCGATGAATACCGGGATCTTTTATATAATCTTTTTTGGTGACCGAACCAATGGCCAGGATATCACCAAAATGTTCAATGGCCGGTGCAATGGCAACTGGAACTATAAAAAGAATAGCTTCCAGATTCCAGACAGGGTAGGTGAATGAAGGGATTGCAAACCATGCAGTTTCTTTTACAGGATCGAGATTTACTAAACCAAATGGAATGGAAATGAGGTAACCAGCGATGATTCCGCATAGGATAGGAATCAGTTTGAACATTCCTTTTCCGAGCAGAGAAACAATAAGGGTTACGCCAAGTGAGGTTAGTGAAACAATGAGTGCAGTACTACGGGGAACAAGCTCAATTGATCCATCTCCTGTCATACCTGTTGCCATAAAAACAGCAACTGGGGCCAGGATAAGACCAATGACCATGATAACCGGGCCGGTAACTATTGGCGGCAAAATGGTGTGCAGGAGGTCGCTTCCCTGGTAATATATGAGTGTTGAAAGTAACATATAGAATATTCCAGCTGCCACCAGTCCACACATGGTGCCGGCAATTCCCCAAGTCTGAACTCCGTATATAATGGGAGCAATAAATGCAAAAGAGGAGGCAAGGAAAATGGGGACTTTTCCTTTTGTAACAATTTGAAAGAGCAGGGTACCGGCACCTGCAGTAAAAAGTGCAACGTTGGGATTAAGTCCTGTAAGCAGAGGCACAAGGACAAGCGCACCTAGTGCAACAAAGAGCATTTGTGCACCGAGAATGAAATCTCTGCCTCTTAGGTTGTAATCACTATCAATTTCCTGTATTTCCATTTTACGTATCTTCTCCAGAAGTATTTTTATGTGTGTAAAAAGCTATTTAGTGCCAAAAAGTTTATCTCCGGCATCACCAAGGCCGGGGATAATATAGCCGTATTCATTAAGGTGATCATCTAACGCGGCTGTGTAAATATCAACGTCAGGATGAATATCCTGTACTTTTTTTATACCTTCTGGAGCCGATACAAGAAATAGGCCTTTGATGGATGTACAGCCGGCATCTTTTAAAAGTGTAATTGTGGCATTTAAGGTTCCACCTGTGGCGAGCATGGGGTCAAGAATAAGCGCCGTACGCTGTTCGATGTTTTTTGCGAGTTTTACGTAGTATTGGACTGGCAGTAATGTTTCCTCATCACGATAGAAACCAACTATGGAAACTTTAGCTGAAGGAATTAAGTCAAAAACACCATCCATCATTCCAATACCTGCTCTTAAAATGGGAACAAAAGTGATTTTTTTTCCTTTTATACGTTCAACTTCAGTGGGGCCTGACCATGTTTCTATTGTTCTTTTTTCAGTAGGAAAATCTTTGGTCGCTTCATAACCAAGAAGTCTGGCAATTTCTGAAGCAAGAGCACGAAAATCTTTTGTGGAGATCTCTTTTTCACGTAGCAAACCAATTTTATGACGAATAAGCGGGTGATTAACGACATGAACTGTCATGGTGGCTCCTTATGGAAGAATAAATGAAAATGGGAAGTATAATTATTTCATCAGATACATACAAAAATTTATTATGAAACTCAATGAAATGATCAGTAAAATAAAAGAAATAATGTAATAATTTATATAGCATTTTAAGCTGAAGGTAAATATGCGGTGAGTTATACTCAAAAGTGGTGTTTGAGGGAGC
>DQVD01000339.1 GCA_015661935.1 Desulfocapsa sulfexigens
GTGCTTTCTAACCCTGTTCAGGAAGAAAGGCAGTTCACTGGATAAGTGCCTTATCAGAAAATTTCTTTGAAAAAACAGGAAATTGTTCTGTAAGGCACTAAATGGTAACAATATAGCCACCGGCATCTTTTAGTTTCTCCACCTTATAGAGGGGGAGTGCTTTTTCAGCCGGGCCATGAAGAACGAGACCTTTCGTTGAAAAACGACTTTGATGGCATGGACATTCAAGGAGTCCTTCTTTTTCATGGTAATGTATGGTACACCCAAGATGAGTACATTTTCTCGATAGTGCCCACGCCTCTGTCCCGTTATCAAAAAGAATATAGTCAGGGCCAATATGGAATCCGCCGACAGTAAGTGATGAGTTACTCACTTCTATGACTCTTGGTTTTTTGGGAATTGAGAAGCGAAGAAGGCGCATGATTGGGTACAGTGCAGCAAAGCCAGCACAGAAAAGAAGAAATTTGCGTTTACTTTGTAGTGGTGGATTTTTTTTACAGGATTTCATGAAGAGTCAGATAGATAGAGAGCGGCAGATAAATCATGGTAGTGAAAATTTCTCGAGAAGGTTCTGGTTGACGTGTTCAGGAACCAGTTCACAAACATCTCCCCCATGTCGCGCAGCATCTTTAATGATTGAAGAGCTGATATAGATCCACCTGAAGCCTGGCATTAGAAAAACAGTGTCCACTTCACGCTCAAGTTTTCTGTTCATCAGGGCCAGCTGAAATTCATAATCAAAGTCGGATACAGCTCGCAAACCTCGAATAATTGCATTTGCACCACGATCCGCAGCATATTTCACTAATAATCCTGAGACTGAATCCACCTCAACACGGGAGTAATCGTGTGGAAAACATTTTTCTGCCATTTCTTTTCTCTCCTCAAGAGAAAAAAGAGGCTTCTTACCAGGATTTATGGCGATGGCAATAATAACTTTATCAAAAAGATTTAAGGCACGATCGATGATGTCGAGATGTCCCATGGTTATAGGGTCAAATGTACCTGGATAGACGCCAAGGCTTTTCCGGTGAGGGGAATATTTTGACATAGTTTCAGATCAATTGAAGTTGTAAAATTTTACTGGTCTTTCACTTTGTAGAACCAGAATCCAGTATCTCCATATCTACGCTGGTCAGCAAGCTCTAATCTCGAATAAGAATCAGGCAGTGATTGTCCGCTGCTTTCTTCTGCAATAATCAATGTTGTAGCTGTAATAAAGTGACTGCTATCCAAAAAAGTCAGACTTTTTTCGGCCAGATTTTTCTTGTAAGGCGGGTCAAGAAAGATGAGATCAAAGCACGATGATTCATCAAATGTGGGGTGTTTAAAGTTCAGTCCCCGGCAAAGATCATACTGAATAACAGTTAGCTCATTCCCTTGAATATCTTTTAGACCCATGGTGCATAGAGCACAATTGTGTTTGATGACCTCAATTGCTTTGCTCTGTTTCTCGACAAAAACAACCTGCTGAGCTCCTCTGCTAAACGCTTCAAGGCCAAGAGCGCCTGTTCCGGCAAAGAGATCCAGAACGCGGGCTGATATGATTCTGTTTCCTATAATACTGAAAAGGGCTTCTCTTGCACGATCAGTAGTTGGACGAATAGAATTGGAATTGCCCGGAGTCTTGAGTTTTCTCCCACGGGCAAGGCCGCTTATAATCCTCAATTACTTGTAGTCTGCAATGTATGTTTCGGCAATTTGAACAGCATTCAGTGCTGCACCCTTTAAGATGTTGTCGGAAACAACCCAGAGGTTGATACCATTGTCAATGGACTCATCTTCGCGAATACGACCAACCAGAGTCTCAAACCTTCCTGCACAATCGGTGGCAAGGGGGTATTTGAAGTTTTCAGGATCATCGACCAGTTTCACTCCTGGTGCAACGGCCAGTAATTCTTTAACTTCAGCAGCAGTGATTTTGCTTTTGGTTTCAATGTTCACCGATTCTGAATGGCCGTAATAGACTGGAACCCGAACAGTTGTAGCAGTGATTCCAATGGAGTCATCTTCGAATATCTTTCTGGTTTCATTGACCATCTTCATCTCTTCTTTGGTGTATCCATTCTCCAGAAATGAATCGATATGAGGTAGACAGTTGAATAGGATCTGGTGTGGATACACAGACGCTTTTATTTCTTTGGCATTTACATAATCCTTCACCTGTTGATCCAGCTCTTCAATAGCCTTTGCGCCGGTTCCAGATACTGCCTGGTATGTTGAGATAACCAGTCGTTTGATGCCAACTTTATCAAGAATGGGTTTTAAGGCAACCAGCATCTGAATGGTGGAACAGTTTGGGTTGGCAATGATACCACGTTTTTTGTACTGGGCAATGGCATGTGGGTTGACTTCCGGAACAACCAGGGGGATTTCAGGATCCATCCGGTAGGCGCTGGAGTTGTCAATGACCACCGCACCTGCTTCGGCTGCAGCTGGTGCAAAATCTAAAGATCTTGTGGCACCTGCGGAAAAAAGAGCAATATCGATTCCTTCAAAGGCATCGGTACTGAGAAGTTGTACTTCCAGCTTTTCACCTTTAAATGTGATCTTTTTTCCAACAGATCGTTCGGATGCCAGCAGTCGTAATTCATTGACGGGAAAGTCTCGTCTTCTTAAGACATCGAGCATGGCACCACCAACTGCACCGGTCGCACCGGCAATGGCCACATTGTACTTCTTTTGATTTTCACTCATAGTAAATCTTTATATTTGTAAGTTAGAGAAATAGAAAAAAAGTAAGTAACATATTTTATATTCTTGAACAATACATTAATCACCCTGGCATATGGAAGGACATGATGCCCTGCGGGCACATTCAGACGACAGAAACCAGAATAGTTAGCAGCCTGCGGCTGAAATAACTACAGTTGATTTTCATCTGGCATCCACTTCCGAGAATGATTCACACAAAACCTTTTTTTCCGATACATTAAAAAAGCACCTCAGGTATTGGTTACCTGAGGTGCTTTAAATTGAATGGCAAACAACGCTCAGGGTTTGTGCTTCTTTATTGTTATTGTAGTTTTCTTTGTTGATCGAAATTTTATCATAAGTCCATAAACCGGACCCGATGCAAGATAGATTAAAAAGAGTGCAAAGAGCATTATCTGAGGCTCTGCAGCAATAAGAATAAAAAGAAGCAGGAATCCAACAAGTACCTGAAATCGCTTCATCTTGAACTTGGGAAACTCTTTAAAGCTATAATATGTATGGGTCGAGACCATAAGGTAAGAAAGAATGTACACCAGCAAGAGCAGGGAAATGTGTTTTACTTCACCTGTAATACCCAAAAAGTGACTGAATAAAACTGCAGCCGATATCATAGCAGCAGCGGCAGGACAGGGGAGACCAACAAAATTTTTGGAATCGGATGCGCTATCCACGGAATTGAATCTGGCAAGGCGCAGAGATGTCATGGCAACATAGAGAAAAGCTGCCAACCAGCCATATCTGCCGTATGGATGCAGTGCCCAAAGATATGCAAGAACTGCCGGAGATACACCAAAGGAAACCATGTCACAAAGGGAATCAAGTTCAGCTCCAAACTGACTGGTACTATGAGTCATTCTGGCAACACGGCCATCCAGTGCATCAAAAATAGCCGCTACAAGTATTGCAATGGCGGCAGTCTTGAATTCAGCATTAATTGCAGAGACAATGGAATAAAAACCGCAAAATAAACTTGCCAATGTAAACATACATGGCAGAGGATAAAAACGATTGTCCATATTGGAAGGACTGTCAGTCATAGAATGCGCACCCAAAGAAAGAAAAAAATAAATTTTATATTATACACATACAATATGCCTTGTGTGAGTAAAAGCCAATGATTTGAAGTGAAATATTAGGAAAATGACGCGATAGCTGTTTTCCCGGCACTAACCTTTTGGCCGATTTTTACAGAAACAGTACTTGTTACAGGTAAGTAAAGATCTACACGTGAGCCAAAGCGAATAAGTCCGAAACGTTCACCTCGTTGAACCGAATCTTCAGGTTCCAGCCAGTTAACAATTCGTCTTGCAATCAGTCCTGCAACCTGAACGAAAACCATGCGCTGCCCTGTTTTGGTTTGCAGGGTAACTCCACAGCTTTCATTTAAAAGTGCTCCTTTTGTACTATCTGCTGAATAGAATTTTCCGGGTTTGTAATGAATTTCCTGCACCATCCCATCCATGGGAATCCGGTTGACATGAACATTAAAAACATTCATAAAGATGGAAATTTTTATTACCTGTTCCTGCAGGTAGGTGTCATCAAACTGTTCTTCAATAAGGATGACTTTTCCATCAGCAGGTGAGAGTAACTCTTCTGGTTTCGCATCAGTCATTCGTTCCGGATCCCTAAAGAATGCAACAACAAAGCTTGTTACTAAAAGGGAAGGCCAGGCAAGAATTTCATATCCGAGAATGGCTGTAATAAGAGTGACAAAGGCTGCAAAGGCAATAAAAGGGTAGCCTTCCTGTGCAAGTGGTATCCTGGGATGGGTCATGATAATGTTTTGTGGTCTCTTGATGGGCTGATAACAGGAAAAGCAGATAACGACTTATGCCGAAACCTGCTTTTACCCGGAAACAATAAGGTAGTGCCTGAAAGAAACTCCGTAATATTTTATTTCTTTGGCGCTCGTGGCATGGCAATCGTTCCAGTACGAACAATTTCCTTAATCCCAATGGGACGCAGAATGTCAATAATGGCCTGAATCTTAGTCGTGGAACCAGTGACCTCAACAGCATATGCTTTTGGACTGACATCAACAACTTTTCCACGGAAAATATCAATGACACGCAAAACTTCTGCGCGAGTGGTATTTTCGGCCTTGACCCGGATAAGCGCCATTTCCCTTTCCACAAATTCACTTTCACTGATATCGGTCACTTTAATGACATCGATAAGTTTGTGAAGCTGCTTAGTGATCTGTTCAACAATGGCATCACTGCCAGTGGTCACTAAAGTAAGACAGGAGAGGGAAGAATCCAGAGTCTCTGCAACACTGAGACTCTCAATGTTGAATCCGCGACCACTGAA
>DQVD01000322.1 GCA_015661935.1 Desulfocapsa sulfexigens
TGCTCCTTTTTTGGTAACCTTTCGTACAGGACAACCCATGTTTATATCAATAAAGGATGGGGAAAATTCATTTAAGAGTGCAGTTGCCTTTGCCATGATTTCAGGTTCAGCACCAAATAGTTGAAATGAAACCGGCTGTTCCATTGAGCTGGATGCAAGCATATGAATAGTTTTTTGTTGGCCATACTTAAGGCCATGGCAGCTTATCATTTCAGAAACTACTAATCCTGCACCATATTCACGGCAGAGTAGTCTGAATGGCAGATCTGTATAGCCGGCCAATGGTGCTAAAACAAAAGGCGAATCAAAAGTTGTTTTTCCAATATGTAACATATGTTTTACTGCTGATTTTTTTTATCAAACGAGTTAGAATTGAAGGCTTTTAGATAGAACTTTGTAACAAATTGATATTGTTATTTTTATATATAAATCGTTTTTTTATCCTGTCATTTCATGACAGATTACCCATTATTTCATGGAGACTCAAATGACCTTGCAACTTACTATGCAATCCAATGAATTGTCCAGTGAGGAGTTGAGCACATTGCAGGAGATGCGTGTGCGTTGTACCA
Source organism: Desulfocapsa sulfexigens (assembly GCA_015661935.1). Classification (GTDB taxonomy): domain Bacteria; phylum Desulfobacterota; class Desulfobulbia; order Desulfobulbales; family Desulfocapsaceae; genus Desulfocapsa; species Desulfocapsa sulfexigens_A. Next base: position 573 of record DQVD01000322.1, read on the forward strand.
AAAACATTCTTCTATCCACCAGTCTTGCAGGTTCCGGACACCCTGGAGGTTCACTTTCAACTCTTGATAACCTGCTTGTGACATACGGATGTATCCGTCACGATCCTAAAAATCCTGTCATGGAAGAACGCGACAGGGTAATCATGAGTCTTGGGCATGTTTCTCCCGGTGTATATTCCACGCTTGCAGAATATGGCTATTTCACAGAGGAAGATTTTCTTACGGGTTTTCGTAGAACCGGCTCTGGATTTCCAGGACATGTGGAGCGTATTGTTCCCGGTGTTGAGTGGGATACTGGTAATCTTGGCCAGGGGCTGTCTACAGCTGTGGGACTGGCACATGGCTTTAAGATGCAGGATAAACCCAATCAGGTCATTGTCTTTATGGGAGACGGGGAACAGCAGAAAGGTCAGATTATTGAAGCCATTCGTTATGCTTCAAAATACAAATTGGATAATCTTATCGTTATTGTAGACAGAAACCATTTGCAAATCTGCGGTACAACCGAAGAGGTAATGCCTCAATCGGTTCGATCCCTCTATTCCACAAATAACTGGGATGTGAAGTATCTTGAAGATGGGCATGATCGCAATGCATATTTTCAGACATTTTCCAGCGCTTATCAAAAGCAGGATGGTGTGCCCACAGTTATAGTTTCCCGTACCACCATGGGTAAGGGAATTTCTTTTATGGAAAACATCGCTAAGTATCATGGTTCTACTCTTGATCGTGATTCTTTGTCTAAGGCTATGCAGGAGCTTGGTGTTGATGATGAGTTTGAAAAATGGAATACTCTTCGTGAAAATCCAGTTGGTACAAGTACTATTCAGGCATATGTTACACCTGATGTAAAAATTAATAGTGGTGCCCCAATAGTTTATGAGGCTGGAAGTACGCTTGATAATCGCTCTGCCTATGGAAATGCATTACTGGGACTTGCTGAAGTAAATAACATTGACGGTAAGACGAAAATCACAGGAATCTCCTGTGATCTTGAAGGATCTGTGAAGATGGGCGGTTTTCATAAGCACTCGCCTAAGGCCTATATAGAAGCAGGAATTCAGGAGCATCACGCAGCAACTATGGCCGGAGGTCTTTCAAGTCTTGGTCTTGTAACTTTTTTCAGCACCTTTGGCGTTTTTGCAGTATCCGAAGTGTATAATCAGACTCGACTGAATGATTTTAATCATGCCGGGGTGAAAGTAGTTGCGACCCATATAGGGCTTGATGTTGGTGAAGACGGGCCAACTCATCAGTGTATTGATTATCTTGGATTATTTAGAAATTATTATAGATCATCAGTTTTTATCCCTGCTGATCCGAATCAGACGGATCGTATTGTCAGATATATCGCAACAGAACCCGGAAATGTTTTTGTCGGAATGGGGCGTTCAAAGATGTCTATGATCACTAAAGAAGACGGAACAGTTTTCTTTGATGCTGACTATACTTTCCAGCCGGGAAAAGGTGATTGGCTGCGCACAGGAAATGATGCCACCATTATTACATATGGAGCCGTGGTACCTGCTGTGATGGAGGCGTGGGAATTGTTGAAAAATGATGGACATTCTGTGGCAGTGCTTAATATGGCTTCTCTTGTTCCACTTGATAAGGAAGCAGTTTTAAAGGCTGCCGAAAGTGGTGTGGTGTTAACTGTGGAAGATCATCATATTGAGACAGGGCTTGGAAGTATGGTTGGAACCGTACTCGCTGAATCAGCAAAGGCAATTACTTTTCAGCGTGCGGGAGTTACCCGATACGGTGGTTCTGGAAAACCTTCCGAACTGTACGCCAGTCAGGGACTTGACGCTAAATCCATTGCTGCTAAAGTGAAATCAATGCTTAATTGATTGGTAGAAAGTTAGGGAGATGGAAAGAAATAATTATCTAAATAATGCGCCGAATTCTGGTTTGTCTTCTTTGTGGTGGGTAACCGTTCACCGGCATTAGGATTTAAAGTAACATTTGCACTGTAAGCGTTTACCAGTGTCACATATTCGTTCGTTTGGGACTGCGTAGCATATGTAGTTATATGTGAGCAGGCTCAAACGGACGAAGATGAGGCGCCGGTGAACGCTTACTAGACTATCACTTTTTTATCATTCCTAAAAGTGACAAATAA
>DQVD01000319.1 GCA_015661935.1 Desulfocapsa sulfexigens
CAGAACATCCAGATACAGTACAAGATATCCATGATTCTGACATCCATGCCAAAAAAGTGGAACGGCTGCAAGAGCGATTAGATATGATATGGATTCTTCAGAATTTTGTTCGCACCCATTATACAACCAAAGAAGTTCCAGCAGTAGCCTTAGGTGTTGCAGACAAAGAAATGTCTTTTGAAAATGTTATGAGATTAAGGATAGTTAACTGTTGAACCAAGCGGAACCAGTGCCCAAACCTCCTAAAGAAGATCTTTATCCCTTCAAGGGGAAAAACGTTTCAAGCAGTGCCGACATGCAATCATTGATTTTATTAAATGAATCTTCACTACTTAACATTTCCTGCCCGGTCATTATCCATGAATCCTGCACCAGTTCATTTCGGCAATTATCAATAAGAGCTGTTGCACTCTCCCGGGTAGTTTCCAAATGAAATTGAAGCCCTAAAACATGTTCTTTATACAAAAAGGCCTGATGCACACAAGCCTCGCTGGAATAGAGAGACACAGCATTTTCCGGGATTCCAAAAGTATCGCCATGCCAATGAAAAACGGTCATTTCTTCGGGTAAAACAGGTTCCAGAAAATCAGGTACAGCATCATTGCGGGTCACCGGAAACCAGCCGATCTCTTTTGCCGGATTTGCACTCACCTCAGCCCCCAGAACATCAGCAAGAAGCTGTGCGCCAAGACAAATTCCTAGAATTGGGGTACCAAGATCCACAACTTGAGCAAGAAATTCTTTTTCAACCTGCAGCCATGGATGTTCCTCGTCGTCATATATCCCCATGGGACCACCCATGACTATCAAAGCTGTAAAGGAATCAGGTGGTGGTAACGTGTCCCCTGCCCAGAGACGGGAACAAAACAGATCATGCCCCTGATCAATCAGGTATTTTTCAATGTATCCCAGACCTTCAAAAGATACGTGCTGGATCCAATGTATTGCAGCCATAAACTTTCTAGAGAATCTGACTCAGGAAGAGCCTGGTCCGGTCAGATTGTGGATTATCAAAGAATTCATTTGGCTCATTCTCTTCAATAATCTCACCCGCATCCATAAACATAACACGATTTGCAACGGTCTTGGCAAAACCCATCTCATGGGTAACACAGAGCATGGTCATGCCTTCATGGGCAAGATCAATCATAACGTCAAGTACTTCTTTGATCATTTCAGGATCGAGCGCTGAAGTAGGTTCATCAAAAAGCATAATGGATGGATTCATACAGAGACTTCTGGCAATGGCCACACGCTGCTGCTGGCCACCGGAAAGCTGTCCTGGGAATTTTTGTGCTTGATCAGCAATTTGAACCCGCTCAAGATACTGCATGGCTATGGCTTCAGCTTCTTTTCTCGGTTTTTTCTGAACCCAGATGGGTGCCAGACAACAGTTCTCCATAACGGTCAGATGAGGAAAGAGATTAAACTGCTGAAATACCATACCGATATCACGACGAATAGTATCAATATGTTTCAAATCATCATCAAGGGTTATCCCTGAAACGATAATATCACCTTCCTGATGTTCTTCGAGACGGTTCATACAACGAATAAGAGTGGATTTCCCGCAACCAGAAGGACCGCAGATAATAATCCGTTCTCCTTTTTCTACCTTGAAGCTGATATTCTTCAGAACGTGAAAGTCACCATACCACTTATTGACATTACGCAACTCCACCATCACTTCATTTAAATCATTTTGCTTACCCTGTGCTGCTGTCATAGTTCTACTCATTTATCAAAATTTATAACGTCATTACACCTTGGTCAATAACAGATTAGCAGTGCTCCAAGTTTATTGGTTGGGGATTTTCCGCCTTAGTAAAGGTATGCGGAAAAGCCCGAACGAACAAAGATGGCAGAAAAGCTGCTACAGTTATCTTGCATGTCCAGTGTGCAGCTTCTTCTCCAAATGCAGCGAATAACGGGACATGGAAAAGCAGGAAACCCAATACACGCTAGCCACAAAGACATACCCTTCAACAGAGAACCCAAGCCATTTAGGATCTGCAAAGGCAGCCTGTACAACGGCAAGCAGATCGAAGAGTCCAATGATCAAAACCAGGGTAGTATCCTTGAATAGGGCAATAAAAGTGTTCACAATCCCAGGAATAACCAGTTTTAAGGCCTGGGGTAAAATAATAAAAAACATGGTTTTCCAATAGGACAGGCCTAGAGACTCTGCAGCCTCCAACTGCCCTCTTGGAATCGCCTGCAATCCTCCACGCACAACTTCTGCCATATAAGCGGACTGAAAAAAGATGATACCGATCATTGCACGAAGAAGTTTATCAATCTGCATATTTTCCGGTATAAACATCGGAAGCATAACAGACGACATAAAAAGAACAGTAATAAGTGGTACGCCACGCCAGAACTCAATAAAAATCACCGACATCGACTTAGCAATGGGCATGGACGACCGTCGTCCCAACGCAAGGATAATACCAATGGGAAAGGAAAAGAACATCCCGGTGGTAGCAAGAATCAGGGTCAGCATCAAACCGCCCCACTTAAAGGTTTCCACAACCTGAAGCCCAAAAGCCCCGCCATAAAAAAGGTAGTAGGCAATTATTGGATAGCAAAAAATCGTAAATGCACCAACCAGACCTTTTTTAGGTGTACGGTCAATAAGCAACCAGGCAACAAGAATACCAATCAATGAAAAAGCTACCACCACCCGCCAGTATTCGGACTCCGGATAGAAACCAAAGAGAAACTGATTCAGTCGAACCCCGACAAAGACCCAGCAGGCACCATCACTTGTACACGCGTCCTTCGTTGTTCCTACCCAATCGGCCTGAAACAAGGCCCAATTGATTACAGGAGGAACAAGGCTATACAACAGGTACATGCCCACAAGAGTGAGAATGGTATTAATAGTCGAAGAAAATAAATTTTCTCTTAGCCAACCAACAACTCCAACTGTACTTGATGGTGGTGGCAACGACGGACTTGGACTTGTTATTAATAGGGGCATATCATCTCTCCACCAGCATGATTTTCTTGTTATACCAGTTCATAATTACTGAAATCGTTAAGCTGATAACAAGGTAGACACTCATGGTCATGGCGATAATTTCAATGGCCTGCCCCGTTTGATTAAGTGTTGTTCCCGCAAAGACTGCCACCAGATCAGGATACCCGATTGCCGTAGCAAGAGATGAGTTTTTCACCAGATTCAAATACTGAGAAGTTAACTGTGGAATAATAACCCGCATAGCCTGAGGGATAACAACCAGTTTCAGCACCCTGGTCTTATGGAGGCCAAGAGCTGATGCTGCCTCGATTTGTCCGCTATTCACTGATAAAATTCCAGACCGTACAACTTCAGCAATAAAAGTTCCTGTATACACAGAAAGCGCGACCAGCAATGCAGTAAGCTCTGGAATAACCGTCATGCCACCACGGAAGTTAAATCCCTGCAGTTTAGGAATATCCCAACCAAGAGGTGAGCCAACTGCAAAGAAAACCAGTAGCGGAAGGCAAACAATCAAAGCAAAGCCAACCCGGAACATCTTGAACTGTTGTCCGGTATCGTCCTGACGTTTTTTGGCCCAGCGGCGAATCAAAAAAGTCACAACAAGCGCCAGAATAAAGGTCCACGTCACAAAGCTGAAGGCATCACCAGGAATCGGTTGAGGAAGATACATTCCCCTGATATTCAAGAAAACGACATCTCCCGCAGCCCAACTCTGTTTTGGAGAAGGCAGGGTACGAAGGACAGCAAAATACCAGAAAAACATCTGCAACAACAGTGGAATATTGCGAAACATCTCCACATACTCTCCCGCCATCCTGGATATCAACCAGTTATTCGACAAACGGGCAACA
>DQVD01000293.1 GCA_015661935.1 Desulfocapsa sulfexigens
GGAGACCTTCGGTTTCGCAATAGCGTAGCACACCATCATTCCCAAGGTCGGATCGGTTAATAATGACGCCAGCCGGTATATTAAAATTCTTAAGCACCGTTGCTGCAAGTTTCAGATCATGGAGGCCAAATGGTGTTGGCTCAGTAACCAGAATCACATAATCAGCATCATTGATGCTTTCAACAAAGGGACATGAAGTACCGGGGGGGGCATCAACGATGACCAGTTTTTCAGGATCGGCTTTTTGTTTTACAGCTTTTAAGAGTGGCACACCCATGGCTTCACCGATGCGGACACGACCATGTACAAAATGAATATTGCCAGCCATTCCCGATTCTAGAAGTCCTATTTCTCTTGTATCCTTTATGAGGGCATCTTCTTCGCAAACTCGAAAACAGCCCAGGCAGGAGTGGCACATTTCCGGAAACAGCATCACGTTATCACCAAATTGAACAATCGCATTGAAACTGCAGATATCCCGACATTTTCCACAGGCGGTGCAGCGGGATTCATCAAGTTTTGGTATTGTTACAAAACAGGTCTCGCTGTAATCAAACTCCGGTTTTAGAAATATATGACCGTTTGGTTCCTCAACATCACAGTCAAGATATTGAACGTCTGTTTCAACACTGAGGGCAAGGCTGGTGGAAATTGTTGTTTTTCCGGTTCCTCCTTTGCCGCTGGCAACTGCTATTTGCATACTACTTTTCTCCGTATTTTCGTAACTCTTCATCAGCACATCAGCTTAAACGATCGAGGTTGAAGTGCTGATGAAAAGTTACACCCCAAGGGTACTTCTTTCAGGGCATATTTCGTTCTTGGTTATAGATTTCGGAATGTAGTTAAATAATTGAGTTTTTTTTGTTTATCTACGACACTGACCACGGCCTTGACCTTTCCCTTGTCCCATGCCTCTTCCTTGTCCGTGTCCTCCACCGCATCCACAACCCTGTCCGCCACCTTGGCTCTGACCTTGGCTTTGAGCAGCAGCCTGTGCGGATGCCGGATCTGATTTTTCCTGAGGAGCTGCCGTTTCTTTCCTTGAATAATTGTTAATGGCCTCAAGTACACTGCCACTGATATCATTTACTACTCGAACGCCTGCTTTTTCAAGAACAGGTAATGCTTTTGGCCCTACCCTACCTGTGAGAAGTGCTTCCACTCCCTTGTCTGCAACTTGTGCAGCTGCTGCGATTCCAGCACCGTGGGCGGCTTCTTTTCCTGCCGTGTTGTCAATGGCTTCGATTAATTGATTAGTGTCGGTGTCGATAATGAGGAACCAGGCAGCCCTTCCAAAGCGAGGGTCAACCAGGGAATCCAGAGTATTTCCTGTAGCTGTGATTGCGATTGTCATTGAGAACTCCTCTTTATTTTTATTTGATAAACAGCACCCTTAATGTGCCATTACACAAAATATAATGGTGTTATGCACAAAATCAAGGGGAATAATCAATCCTTCTAAAATAAAAAGGCTATTTGGGGTGTGGAATGAAATCAGCGAATAATCGTTTTGGGCTTGTGATAGCCGGATGGTGCAGTGGTGTTCGGCATCAGGATGCCTCCCTTTCCAATAATGGTACCGGGATTAGTAACCGAGTTGCAGCCGGTTTGGGCACCATCTCCAAGTATGGCGCCAAATTTTCGGCGTCCTGTATCAACAAGCCCATCTTTTGTACGGATGGACACATTTCCGCCAAGGAATTTAAGGTTGGCAAATTTTGTTCCGGCACCAAGGTTGGCATCCTGACCAAGAATGGAATCGCCAAGGTAGGCAAAATGACCAGCCTTTGCATCATTTAAGAAAATGGAGTGTTTTATTTCAGTTGTGTGGCCCAGAACGCATCTTTTTCCAGCGAGGCAGTATCCGCGAAGGTAGGCCCCTTGACGAACTTCTGTATAGTCTCCGATGATAGCTGGTGATTTGATAAGTGCTCCTCCTTCCACAAATGCCCCTTCACCGATATCGATTTTACTGCCAATAAGAATTGCCCCTGCCATTATAATTGCTGCACCTTTTAGTTCTTCGCTTCCTTTTTTTACAATAAGTTTGCCTTTGGTGGTATCACCATATTCAATTGTATAACCTGACGTGGAAAAAACCTGACCCCGATGGAGAATAACAGACTGTGGAAGAGGGGCACCATCCCGGATGAGATCAGAATTGAAATTTGGATAGTCATGGGTATTCATATATGTTTTCAGGGTGTTCAGCGCTTCCCACACTGGTTTGTTGTCATTGAAAAGAGAGGCGTGTGGGAAATCGGATAGGTCAAAAAAAGATTTTGTGGTGAGCATTGTTTCCTCTAAGGGATTGAATAAAGCGATAACACTAACTAATACCTATTGTTGAAGATTGACAAAACAATATGAAAGAAAATGCGAAAATATTCAAGAAAAATGAACGAAGGGCCACCTGGAGTGATTGCCTGCTTGACTTCAATATGTCCAGTGTTTACGTTTCTGTGAATATTATAAGCAGATAAAAATAATTCTCTTCTTGATTCCAGGAGGCTTTTGTGGATTTTAATGATTCTCTATCCATAGGTATGGATGATTTTACAGACCATGAAGATATGGTTATCCCGGACGAATTGCCGATGATGGCAGTTCGTGATGTGGTTGTCTTTAATTATATGATTATCCCACTCTTTGTGGGGCGTACCAGTTCTGTTGAGGCAGTAAACGCAGCGCTTGAGGGCGATAAGCTCCTTATGCTGCTCACTCAGAAAGATGCCACCCGTGATAATCCTGAGCCGGATGATCTCTATAAAGTTGGTATGGTATGCATGGTTATGCGTACCTTGAAGCTTCCTGATGGCAGGCTGAAAGTGCTTGTCCAGGCTGTTTCTAAAGCAAAAGTTAAAAAATATGTACAAACGGCTCCCTATAGCCTGGTCAAAGTCAAGACTCTTGAGGAAGAAGAAGTTGATGTAACGGATGTGGCCACAGAGGCCCTTATGCGAACAGTGCGTGATCAGACTGAGAAAATTATGTCGCTTCGCGGCATCCTCTCGGCAGATTTGATGATGATCATCAACAATATCGAAGAACCCGGTCGTCTTGGTGATCTTGTGGGTTCTAATCTGCGTTTGAAAATAACAGAATCTCAAGCCATCCTTGAAGAGCTTAATCCTGTTAAACGTTTGCAACTTGTAAATGATCTGCTGACCAAGGAACTTGAAGTTTCAACGGTACAGGCAAAGATTCAGTCCGATGCCAAGGAAGAGATGAGCAAGTCCCAGCGCGAGTATTATTTGCGTGAGCAGCTTCATGCTCTGCAAAAAGAATTGGGTGATGGCGACGAACGCGGTCAGGAAATTGATGACCTGATGCGTAAGCTCAAAAAAACTAAAATGCCAAAATCCGTGCGTAAAGAGGCCAGAAAACAGGTCAGCCGCATGGAAATGATGCACCCTGATTCTTCGGAAGCAACAATTATTCGAACATACATTGATTGGATTCTTGATGTGCCCTGGAAAAAGGGAACAAAGGATAAACTTGATCTGGTCGCTGCCAAAAAGGTACTTGATGAAGATCATTTTGGCTTGGATAAAATCAAAGAACGGATTCTCGAGTATCTGGCCGTGCGTAAGCTGAATCCTGACACCAAGGGGCCAATTCTTTGTTTTATCGGGCCGCCGGGTGTTGGAAAAACATCCCTTGGTCGATCCATTGCAAGAGCCATGGGACGGAAATTTTATCGTCTCTCTTTGGGAGGAATGCGTGATGAATCGGAAATTCGCGGCCATCGCAGGACATATATCGGTGCCATGCCGGGTAGAATTATTCAAGGCTTGAAAACCGTAAATTCCAATAATCCTCTTTTTATGATGGATGAGGTTGATAAAATCGGTTCGGATTATCGTGGCGATCCCTCTTCTGCTCTTTTGGAAGTGCTTGATCCTGAACAGAATTTTGAGTTTACCGATCACTATATGAACATGCCCTTTGATCTGTCCAGGGTCATGTTTATAACCACCGCCAACAGGCATGATACTATCCCAGGGCCACTGCTTGACCGGATGGAGATTATTGAGCTTTCCGGCTATACTCTGGAAGAAAAGGTGGAGATTGCCACAAAATATCTTCTGCCTCGTCAGATCAAAGAAAATGGTATTCAACGCCGGCATCTGCGGTTTGCTGATGGATCGCTTTCCTATATTGTCAGTCATTATACCCACGAGGCGGGTTTACGTAATCTTGAACGGGAAATTGGTAAGATTTGCCGCAAGGTGGCAAGAAAGATTGCAGAAGGCGGGAAAGGTCCATACTCCATAAGCCGCAATACATTGGATCGATATCTTGGGCCGCCTAAGACCATTCCTGAATCAGAACTTGAGCAGTTGTATCAACCGGGGCTGGTTACTGGCCTTGCATGGACTGAAGTGGGCGGGGAAATTCTCACCATTGAAGTAAATATCATGCCTGGAAAAGGGAAGATGACCCTCACCGGACAACTCGGCGATGTGATGAAGGAATCGGTGCAGGCCGCTCTTACTTATTGTCGAAGCCGTTGTGATGATCTTGGTGTGAAACCCGATTATTTTGACAAACACGATATGCATGTTCATGTACCGGCGGGCGCCATCCCCAAAGATGGGCCATCTGCTGGAATTACCATGGCCACAGCAATTTACTCTGCAATCACCGGAAAGAAAGTGGCGAAAAGACTTGCCATGACAGGAGAAGTAACTCTTCGTGGCCGGGTACTTCCCATCGGTGGTCTCAAGGAAAAAGCTTTGGCAGCTGTTCGTGCTGATCTTACCAGCGTGATTATTCCTGCTCAGAATGAAAAAGATCTTGTTGAGATCCCGCCTGAGATTCGAAAAATCATGACTTTTTATCCTGTTAAAGATATGGATGAAGTGGTGGGGATCGCTTTTAGTGATCAAATTAAGAAAAAGGCAGCAAAGAAGTAGAGTAACCCGGTTCACCGGAAATATTGTTAAGTTCACTGGATAAGTGCCTTATCAGAAAATTTCTTAGAAAAAATAAGAAATTGTTCTGTAAGGCACTAAAAAGACGATGGTAGAAGAAGACCACCATTCTTGTAGCGTTGTGACGGTAAAAAGGA
>DQVD01000099.1 GCA_015661935.1 Desulfocapsa sulfexigens
TCAGAGGATTCAAGATAGGGGAATAAATCGGAAATGATTTCTTTTTTCAGCAGCAAGGATCGACGTTTTTCTGCAAGTCGGCAGATTCCCCAAAGCAATCCGCGCTGTAAGGCTGGAAGCTCAAGGAAATTCCCATCCTGATATTCAAGAGGCCCATCAGGGCGCATATACGAAATCAACATATGCAGATATTCATCACAGAGGCCATCATGATGATACATTGCCTCTGCCATGGCTTCCGGTGCCCCCCAGCCTATGCCACCCGACTCATCGTTAAGACTCCAGATATAGCGTCGCATAATAATCCGTGCTGCCTCCATATCCTTATCTGCAAGTCGTGCCAGCACCTCACCAAACACAGTTACTGTATGCCAGCGAAGCATCTCTTCAGGCCGGTACAAGGCTGAAAAAAGTGGATTTACCAACCCATGTTCGTCATATTCTGCAAGTTCTCTGCGACTTTTCCCAAGATCCCCCTCTGCCAGAAGAGCAAGAACCTTTTTTTTAATTTTTCTATTCATCAACATGTCTCCATCAAATAATAATTGTTATCAGGAGACAGTAAACATACCATCGTTGATGGCAAGGTAGGAGTTCTATTATTTAGCAGGCAGGGTAAACTCCCGCTTTGCAAGCTCTGCATCAAGAAAGAACAACCCACTGGAATCATTTCCAATCAGACGAAGCCGATCTACAATTTCACCAACTGTAGCCTCTTCTTCGACCTGCTCAGTGATAAACCAGTCTAAAAAAGCTTTTGCAGCATGATCACGTGTATCAAGTGCCACATCAATAAGATTATTAATAAGTCCTGTCACAGCCTGTTCATGGGCAAGAATATGCTCAAATGCTGCAAGTGGTGATTCCCATTGGGTTTGTGGTTTATCAATGGCCTCAAACTGCGCCCGACCGCCACGTTCATGAACATAATCATAAATCTTCATGCCGTGAAACATCTCTTCCTGCACCTGACCTCGCATCCATTTTGCAAAACCATTCAGACTAATAGACTGGAAATAGGATTCCATTGCCAGATACAGATAACTGGAATACAATTCAGCATTCACCTGTTTGTTTAATGCTCTTTCCATTTTCTTTTTCATTATACATACTCCTTTATTATTAATTATCGATGTTGCAACAGCAAGCCCCAAGAAAATACTTGTCAATTAGGAACGGGAACAAAATAAACTGAACAAAAATTAATTGGTCTTTTTTTGTATTCAAGGCGCGAGGCGGGAACATAGCGGGTTATGTGACCAACGAACAACGCAGAAGATGGAAAAAGGACCTTAATTTGTTCAGTTTATTTCGTGTACGTTCTTTATCAGTGTTCATTTTCTACTGCTAAAAACTGAATGCTGACAACTCTCCACATCAATCCTCATCATCAATGCGCTTCATTCCTTCCATAAGCATTCCCATAAATCCGCCAAGAACATCAAGCTTAGCATCGCGTTTGCTCAAACCTTGAACAAACTTGAAACGCCCGTCCCTGATGACCAAAACATCATAAAAGGCTTCACGGCCATCCTTTGAGTTATAGGTCGCATAAACAAGCTCCCCTTCATTAAAGAGAAGGGTCGCTTTTTTGTCCCCTACTTCCAGCTTTAAGCAACCAGTTTTCTGGTTTGAATTTATCATCTGACACAGTTCAAGAGGGGGAATGTCAGCCAGCTGCCCTACCATTCCAGAAGACAACTCTTCTGCACGCTCGTCGTTTATGGTGGTGATCCGGCTTACCAGACGTTTATAGAAAAACACCTGGAGGGCGGGGAAGCGGTTTGAAACATGACGAAAATTCTTCTGACTAAGACTTGCTATCTGGCAGGGTTCCAAGGCCATAATTGTTGTTGTAACACGATCCCCCGAGAAAAGGCTCATCTCTCCAAAAACATCACCACGCCCCATTTCAGCAAGAGTCACCCCATCCTCATCCAAAACTTCGACTTTTCCGGAGATAATAATAAAGAGACTGGATGCAGCATCACCCTTCTGGATAATGGGGAGTCCCCAGTTATAATCCTCAAAAATAAGCAAGGTTGCAAGATCAAGGAGATCATCATCGGACAGCGGTTGAAATATATCAATGGAGCGTAGAAGACTGGCAAAACGGCTGACTGGTTTCAATTTCTCACGCCGGTCTACAGCGGCAAGAAGTTTCATCTGGATGGTTGCAAATTCTTTTTCTTTTTTAAATTCAAAACGGATAATACCGGTACAACCACCACACTCAAATTTTGTTTTCTTTTTGCTCCCTTGCCGATACTGCTCATAGGCAATATCTCCCGAGGTAAGTTCGATGATATCTCTCGTCAGGATCAGACAGGTGGACTTGGCTGCCGGTAGCTTAAGTATACCGGAGTCTACATGTAATTCTTCCCCCACATTATAGAGCGGGCAATGTCTCTCTTCGGTGATAATAAAAACACCGTTACGAAACTGCATAATCTATCCTTATTTACCTTAGGAAAGAGGACGAAAAACTTCCCCATCTGTGCAATATCAGGTTCATATCAATCAAATATAACCTAAATCTGAGCGCCTATATGAGGAAGTTATTCCGTCCCCGTTCCTTAGTCAGAACGTCCAAAAAATATATAAATAATAAAGGCGAGTAACGCAGCACCACCAAATAAAACTGGCAGGATCTTCTCTATCTGCAGTTCATCCCCAACAACCAATGTCTGCATGTAGTTGGTACCACTTGCATACCAGACGCCAATAAAAGCAACAATGACGATGAGTTCCTTAAAGGACTGCTTATACAGAAGATACCCGACAGCCAGCACAAAAGGAACCAGAAACCAGGGATTTGTAAACAATCCAACGTAATCAACATTTACGACCTGTTCCTGAACGTGAGTCGAATCGAACCAACTCAATATCTTTTCAAAAAACTCTCCCATTAATATTGCTCCCTTATTATTTTCAGACCTGCAATGCTCTCGACAGAAAACACCCCAAACCCTGTTTCGTCAAAGAAAAAACCTTTGACATTTTTATTCTTATCTATTTTAGCCCAAGAACTTTTTTTTTTCACGTACCTTTTCTTTATCACCGTCAAACGCTCTCACCTGAACCACATTAAATAACATTGATAATTAGCAGCAGAAGCCATGCACAATATTTACATATTTGTATTTTATGCCTTTTTATAATATACATTTTTGTATTTATCTTGCACTCACAAAAAACTCGAACAAACAAAACGACGACAAAACAGAGCATTAGAGAAACAACTCGCCCCTTTCAACTCTCTGGCACACAACTTGTAA
>DQVD01000201.1 GCA_015661935.1 Desulfocapsa sulfexigens
ATGAACCCGGTTGCAGCGGGATTGGTCTCTACCCCAGCAGAGTATCGATGGAGTAGCGCTCGTGCTCATATTGAATTTTCCACAATTGGTAAGGCAAGTGATAAGCAAGGCGATATGATGGCTGGAATGGATGAATCCAAAATGGAAGAAGCCTTTGGCTCCCTTATGCAGGAAGCGGAAGGGATGAATGAGGAAGATCCAAAACAGATGGCAACGCTCATGCGTAAGTTCACTGAAAAAACCGGCATGAATCTCGGTGATACCATGGAAGAGGCCATTTCCAGAATGGAAAAAGGTGAAGACCCGGATCTTATTGAAAAGGAAATGGGGGATCGTTTAGATGGAGACGATCTGTTTTCTTTTGATGGGATGAAACAAAAGGCTCTTTCAGGCGCAAAACAGGCACCTGATCATGATGAAAAATTGTATAAGTTATAGTGAAGTATTATTACTCAACCTCATATTTTTTTAACTTCTCCCACAGATTTTTCCTGCTTATTCCAAGAAGCTCCGCACTCTTGGTTTTATTCCCGCCACAACAACTCAGTGCTTTCTTCAAACAGGCAAGTTCTGCAACAGCCATATTGTCAGCGAGGTTAAAGCCAACATCTGTATTGAAATCCTGTGCACAGAGTTCAGTCGGTAGGTCATTAGCGTGAATTACCGGGCCATTGCTTAGCACGGAAGCTCGTTCCATAAGGTTATGCAGTTCCCTTGCGTTTCCGGGAAAAGAATAGGCTTTCAGGCAGGTTAAAGCCTCTTGGGATAATGAAAAAGCAGTGCTGTGTGGAGATCTGAATTCCTTTAAAAAATGAGTGCAGAGATCATAAATGTCATCCTTATGTTCTCTTAATGGCGGCATGGTAATGGGGATTACCTTTAGTCTAAAAAGAAGATCCTGCCTGAATCGTCCTTTCTCAACCTCTTTTTGAAGATCTTTTGCTGTACAGGCAAGAACCCGAACGTTGACACTGATTGTTTTGCTTCCTCCAACCCGTTCAAATTCGCCTTCCTGTAAAACCCGTAGGAGTTTAGCTTGCAGGGGGACAGGCAGATCACCTAGTTCATCGAGCAGCAAAGTTCCATTGTCTGCAAGTTCGAATTTCCCTTTCCGTTTTTTATCAGCTCCGGTAAAAGCACCTCGCTCATGACCAAACATCTCCGATTCCATAAGTCCTTCAGGGATGGCTGCACAATTAATGGAGATAAAAGCCTTGTCACTACGAAGGCTTGCCTTGTGGATCGCTCGAGCGGCAAGTTCTTTTCCTGTACCGGACTCTCCAGTGATAAGGATGGTGGCATTGGTCGGTGCTGCCTGATCAATTATGGAATATACTTGCTGCATTTCCGGGCTGTTGCCTATGAGATTGTGTTCTCTATCATGGCAGCTTTCCTGAAGGGTGGCAACCTGGTCTTTCACTCTTTGAAAATCAAGCAGCCTGTTGCAGCGGATGATAAGATCATCCATGTCAAAAGGTTTCAGGATATAGTCTGATGCACCTTTTCGAAGACAATCGAGTGCATCATTGACGGATCCATAAGCAGTCATGATGATGACGTCAGTTTCCGGAGAATGCTCTTTTATTTTTTCAAGAAGTTTCAGGCCATCCATCCCAGGCATACGAATATCTGAAATAACAAGATGGTAATCATTTTTTTCTATCATCTTAACGCCGTCCAGACCGTTTTCGACCTCATCAACCTGCCAGTCAAATTGTTTCAACCTGTCAGAGACAGAAATGCGCATTATTTCGTCATCTTCAGCAAGAAGTATTCTTACCATGTTAGATTATTTCTCCATCATGTGTTCTGGATGCACAGGGATTGTAACTATAAATTGTGTTCCTACTCCCAGTTCTGTCTCAACATCAATTGTTCCATTCATCTTGCCAATGAGGGAGTAGGTAACCGATAGTCCAAGGCCGGTTCCAATACCAACGTCTTTAGTTGTGAAAAAAGGATCAAAAATATGACTAAGTATATCCTTAGCAATCCCCGTGCCTGTATCTTCAAAAGTGAACTGGAGCTGTTGGTGAATCATTTCAGATTTAATGGTGAGCGTGCCTCCTTCCGGCATAGCCTGAATTGCATTGAGGCCAAGGTTTACAAAGATCTGTTTTAAAGCTTCTGCGTCTGCATAACATTCATCTGCAATGGTATTTTCCTGTATTATTTGGATACCTTTTAGTTTGTATGATAGTAGTTCCAGGCATTCGCTGAGTAGTGTTCCCACATCAATTTTCCGCAGTTGCAGGGGTTCCTGTCTGCCGAAATTCAAAAGCTGGAGCATGATATGCTCAATTCGTTTCATCCCTTTGTCGAGTAGGGGAAGATAGCGCTCGCGCATCTCATGATCGTCCGGATTTTCTCTCATGGATTTGACACAGTTAAGCATTCCGCCAAGAGGATTGTTTACCTCATGAGCGATACCAGCCGAGAGGACTCCCATGGAGGCCATTTTTTCATTAAACAGCGTTTGCTGTCGGGTTTTATCAAGTTCTGTCTGGTACCCAACGAGTCGATCACAGAGGCTTGAAAACTGCTCACCAAGGTCACCTATTTCATCATTTCCGTAGGGGAGGAGCAATTGATCAGGTTCTTTTTCTGGAAAGGAATTCATTGCGCCTGAGAGTTTGTTCAGCCTGCTTACTACAAGGGTGTTGAACATGATAAGCAGGGTAATGGAAACCAGTACAAAACTGACAAGACCTATAAATAAAAGAGACCTGTTATTGGCACGAATCTTTTCATCTGCCCATGCAATTGGAATGGTAATTGATAATGCACCCCTGATATCACCCCGGATGTAACCATGACGGGCATGGCAGCCAAGGCAGGAATCTTTTACCTCAAGTGGTGCGACATAGCGAACAACTCTGCCTTCAGGGGTATCGTTGATTGCAATGGATTCTACAGTGCCATGCTTAAAATCAATCATACAGAGCTTTTCAAAATCATCTGGAAAATTAGCAGGATTTATAGGCTGAAGACTGGTGACACGAAAACTGCCAAGTCCTTTATTTTGAGAGTACTCAGAAAGCTCTCTGGTTACCATTGCAGGATTGCGCATCACATATTCACTGCCATTCTGATCCCAGATGCTAGGCATGTCAAGATAGGGGTTACTGTCTACGCTTTCCTGACTGATAACAAAGAGGCCGTTATGTTCAGAAACCCATTGGAGAGTAATTAGAATCTGGTTGTGGAGCATCCGTGCCTGCTGCTGAGCCTGAAGAATAATCAGTTCATTGTCAACCATGGATGTTCTGTACAGGAACACCGTATATGAAACAGAGATAATGGCGCCGATGGCTACAATAAACTTTCCGCGGAGTGAAAATTTAGATTCCAGCCAAATGTAAAACTGTCTGAAATAAGATACTTTTTTCATGCCTTACCCATAAAAATAATATGATAATTTTTCCTGTTTGGTTTCTTGCTACCAAAAAGTAACATTTTTTTATCATGCTGTCGAATAACCTAACAAATTAGCTATTTAGTTTTATGATAGCTTACAATGGCAACGTTACCATATGGTATCATCTGGCGTGTTGCTTGTTACCACAGGGTATCGTTTCCTTGAAAGAAGAAATCTAAATGCCCGATGTTACAGAGCCTGTAGTTTTGGAACACAATTTGCTATTAATATTAGATTATATTTACGTTTGACTTTCTAAATATTTAAACGATAGATTTTGTGAAGTTCGTTTGTATGTTTTCGGGAAGGAGAGTCAAAAGATGAATAACCAAGGGGAGGTCTAGGTGGAGAAGAAGTATAAATCAGCGTATTACAGCCATGTGATTAAAATCGCTTTGATTTTAATCATTGGAGGCGTTCTTGCTGTTTGGGCACGTGGTTTATTTTTGCCCGACACAATGGGACAGTACGGTCATTATCGTGGAAGCGATCTTGAGGATCAGCGAAATGTTGAGGTGAGAAATCATACCAACGAATCCTGTTACGAGTGCCACCGTCCAATCAGGCTTGTTCATAAGGCTGGCGTCCATAAAACTGTGTCCTGTGAATTTTGCCATGGTCCTTATGCGGATCATATAACAGATGGTAAATATGTCGCAAAGATGCCAGTAAAAAGAGATATGGAGATCAAAACGCTTTGCCTCCGTTGTCATAATGAAATTATTCGGGCTCGTCCTGAAGAATCCATTAAGGTTGTAGCCATGCCTCTGCATCTTGAGGAAAAAAAGGTGAATGTTGAACATAACTGTAATCAGTGTCATATGGTTCATGATCCATTGCTTTGGGTAAAAGCCGCCTACGACATGATGGGGTTGGAGATGAAGGGGGATAAGAAGTAATGAAAGAGATTGTTGATATTGTCGATATTAAGAAAGAAATAAAGAAAGATCGTCGTGCCTTCATCAAGAATGTCCTTAGTGGAACCATTGCAGGTTCTCTTCTTATGGTGATTCCTGCTGGAGCTGCACTTGACCAGCGTCTGCCCGAACAGCTTCCTGGTATGAGAGGAAACGATTCGCCGTTTACTGAAAAGAAATTTGCTTTCATTGTGGATGTAACAGCCTGTATTGGTTGCGGTTCCTGCTGTGTGGCAGATAAAAATGAGTATAATGTTCCTGACGGGAACTATCGTACCTGGGTTGAACGCTATATCATTGATGACCATGATGAAGTGTTTGTCGATTCTCCCAATGGTGGGCTTGACGGGTACACAAAGCCAAGAAAAGATATTCCTAATCCGGTTCGGGATACCTTCTTCGTTCCCAAGCTTTGTAATATGTGTGAGAAGCCATCTTGTGTTCAGGTTTGCCCGGTTGGCGCAACATATAAGACAGAAGATGGCTTTATTCTGGTTGATAAGAAGCGTTGTGTCGGTTGTGGATACTGTATCCAGGCCTGCCCCTATTCGGTGCGCTTTTTGAATCCGGTGAGCAGAACCGCTGAAAAATGCACATGGTGCTATCATCGTGTACGTGAGGGATTGTTACCGGCGTGTGTCAATGTTTGTCCTACACATGCCAGAAAGTTTGGTGATTTGAACGATAAAAAGTCTGAAGTGTACAAGATTTTACGTGAACCCCATGTGATCTCAGTACTTAAACCTGATATGGGAAACCAACCAGCACTTCATTACCTTGGACTTAGAAGGGAGGTGGTCTAATGAGCGTAGCAGCCCATGGCGAGACTATCGCCGCAGTTTCAAATTATATCTTTCCAAACGATCTTCATGTTCACTGGAGCCTGATGATTGTACTGTATCCTTATATTACAGGTCTTGTTGCAGGAGCGTTTATTGTTTCGTCCCTGTATCATGTGTTTCACATTAAGTCCTTGAAACCAGTTGCCAGATTTTCGCTTCTCTTTGCACTGGCTTTTCTAATTTGTGCAACATGGCCACTGCTTAACCATCTTGGACGGCCTGAACGGGCATTGTCAATGATGCTTACTCCAAATCCAACATCTGCCATGGCAGGTTTTGGCTATATTTATTCGGCCTATTTTATCGTGCTCCTGCTTGAAATTATCTTTATTTTTAGACCTGTTGTTGTGGCCCTGGGGCAGAAGGCAACAGGGGGTATGAAGGCCCTGTATAGTGTGCTTGCAATTGGAAGTGATAATGTGTCTGCGAAAGCTATGAAGCTTGATCATAAGATCATTGCTTTTCTTGCAGCCATTGGTATTCCCATGGCGTGCTTTCTTCATGGCTATGTTGGCTTTATTTTTGGTGGCATTAAAGCAAATCCTCTCTGGGCAACACCACTTATGCCCCTTATTTTTCTTCTTTCCGCCTGTGTCTCAGGTATTGCAGGGATCATCGTTACGTATATCCTGATCATGAAGGTTTCAGGAAAAGAGATTGATGTGGAATGTGTACAGACCCTTATAAAGTTCCTCTGGGGATTCTTTATCCTTGATTTTACTTTTGAAATGCTTGAGCTTTTTTCTCATTTCTACATGGCTACTCATCATTGGCATACTCTGGACGCTCTATACTCGGGCCCACTGTTTAATACTTTCTGGGTCGCCCAGGTTGGAATCTTCTCTGTTATTCCTTTTTTCCTTCTTATGTTCATGAGTCTTATTCGTTTCAAAGATGGGCTCCTGCTCTTCTTTGCACCTATTGTTTCAATCATGATTCTGCTTCAGGTACTACTCATGCGTTGGAACGTAGTTATTGGTGGACAGTTGATGTCTAAAAGTGAACGAGGTGCCACTACTTTTCATCCAATGTGGCTTGAGAAAGAAGGAATTTTACCTGCAATCATAATAATGGTTGCTCCTGTTGTTATTCTCTGGCTTATCGGTAAAATCCTGCCATTCTGGATGGATGATGATGGGATTGAAGCAGCATAGAATATAGCTGCTATAAAAGTATGTTCTTCAGGTAGTCTGTATACAGAGTATTTGAAGAGCAAAGAAGTGTTTTAAAAACAAGTTTTGTGAAAGCCGGACTAACCGGTTAATTATTAATTTCCTATGGGAGGAAAGAAAATATGCAATATTGGAAGACATATCTTTCGATGGCAGCGCTTGGTTTAATGATTGCAAGCCCTTCATTTGCAACAACCAAAGCATCAATTAATACTCAGGACGAGGCCATCAAAGAGGCCAATGTTAAGTGTATTAATTGTCATCAGAAAGAGAACTACTCACTCGTTATGCAGTGGAAAAACTCTCCCCATGCAGCGGCTCAGGACGGCTCTGTTGCCTGTTTCAACTGTCATGCAGCTGATGAGGGTGATGAGTTATCTTATATGCACGAAGGTGCATTAATTAAAACCCTTTTAACTCCAAAGGATTGTGGGTATTGTCATGCTGACGAAGTAAAACAGCAGGCTCCTTCCCATCATGCTTCTGCTGGTCAGATCATGGCGTCACTCGATAACGTGGTTGGTGAAGTTATCTGTTCCATGGAAGATAAAGCTGATGCCGTTAACGGTTGTTGGCAGTGTCATGGTAGTATCGTCAAGGTTTTGAAAGATAAGGATGGCAAGCCTCTCCTGAATCAGCATAAAGCTGTTATGCTCGACCCTATGACCTACCCCAATAGTGGTATTGGTCGTCTCCATGCAGATGGAACCAAGGGTGCATGTAATGCCTGTCATGGCAAACATTCCTTTAAAGCATCTACTGCACGCCAACCTGAAAACTGTGGAAAGTGCCATCTTGGTCCTGATCATCCACAAGCAGAGATTTATCTTGAGTCCAAACATGGTATCGCATACTACAGCGCCACTCGTGATCGCGGTATGAATGGTATGAATATCCATAAATCCGGTAAATGGGTACTCGGTAAAGATTATTATACCGCACCAACCTGTTCTACCTGTCATATGGGCTCTTACATGAAGTCTGATGGGTCTGTTGCGCCAAATACCCATAATGTTGGTGATCGTATTTCCTGGACCCTTCGTCCGAAAGTATCTGTTAAACTGAACCGTGTTGAATTTGAAGACGGTACTCAGAAAGATATCCCCGGCGAGATTGCTCCACAGGTTGGACAGCTTATCAAGTACAAAGAGTTCAAACTTGTTGAAGGCAAATGGAAGAAAGTACCGGTTGAGAAAGAGGCAATTAAAGTTGTTGCGTGGGAAGAACGTCGTGACAATATGAAAGCTGTATGTAAACAGTGTCATAGTGAGCAGTCGGTAGACAGTTTCTACGTTCAGTTTGACGCACTCGTTGTAACCTACAATGAGAAGTTTGCAAAACCTGCCAAGAAAATGTACGGAATGGCCAAGGCAGATGGTCTTGTTCATGGTTCTACCTTCCATACCGAGCTTGGATGGCACTGGTGGGAACTCTGGCATCATGAGGGACGTCGCGCACGTCACGGTGCTGCTATGCAGGGACCGGATTACACCCATTGGCATGGAATGTATGATGTTGCTCACAACTTCTATTTTAAATTCATCCCTGAGCTTATGCATCTTGCAGAGGCCAAAGGAATGGGCGAGAAGTACAAGAAAGTTGTTGGTGAAATTCTGGCAAAACCCGAGCATCAGTGGTACCAGAAGGGCTTTGGAGAAGATGTTATGAAGGACATCAAAGCTGAAGAAAAAGCACGTTACAAACAGTAATCTGCAGTTCTGTTAGGAATTACGCTTCGGAATCATTTCTGATTCCGGAGCGTATTTTTCTCTTTTTTTTGTTTTAACCTCTAAAGATGATTTCGGTTTAGGCTTGCTGATTATTCTTGTCAATCATCAAGCCTAAACCCTAAACATTTCACCTCTTAGTAAAAGGAAAACTGAATGAAATTCTCTATAACAATGCAATACAAAAGCCTTTTTCTGGCTTTGATTCTGGTACTTTTTGTTTCTGGTGTCGCAACCTGTCAAACTGTTGATTATAAAGCAATGTCTAAAGCAGATCTGCAGAAGAAGATTGCTGCTTTTGGCTTAGGACTTGATTCGTATGTTGTAGGGCAAAAAATAAATGAAGCCCAACTTGCAACTTCAAAAAAAGACCATGATTATAAGGCCTATCCAGGGACTGTGAAGTTTAAGGACGGGGATGTTTTTGTTATTATAGATGAAAAAACAAATGTAGTAATAGCGGTATATAAAAGGAATAAAAAAGCAAATAAAAATGATTTTAAGATCATGATCAGTGATCTCATGATGCAGTACGGTGAACCGACCACTGAAGCTCATGGGAAGACCATTTACTGGAACTATGGTGAGGATGGTTTTATCAGTGAGGAATTGTACCGGACAGTCAAATCACAAGGACAACTTGAGACTCTTATCGTGCTTGCTACTGTAAAATTTACATCGTCTGAAAATGTAGCAACTATGACGGATATGATTGATGCGATGGATAAACGAAATAAAGATAAAGAATTGAAAAAAGAAGATGTGACCAGTGATCAGTATCTGATGATTCAGTCAGATATTCTTACTCAAAAATATATGGAGAAGTAGATATTTTTCTTTTCAGGAAAGTTATGATTAAAATAATTTTAGTAGTAAGCAGTCTTGTGCTTTTTATTTCTGCGGCGATATCAGCTGATTTACCCGATAGCTCAAAATTGCCCAGGATGCCGGATACCTATCGTAATAGTGATTATAAAGATCTCAATAAGAGAAATCCTTATGGAATGTCAATTTTTGACAAGGCTGAGGATTTGGCTGAAGAGGAGTATTTCGGTGCTGAAGTTGTACCTTTAGAGGAATCCAGAAGGATATTGAGAGAACGCAAGAAACAGAAAGAAGAGCAGCAGCTTAAAGAAAAAAAAGATACGATTAAACTCAAGGG
The DNA here is from genome assembly GCA_015661935.1 of Desulfocapsa sulfexigens. Classification (GTDB taxonomy): domain Bacteria; phylum Desulfobacterota; class Desulfobulbia; order Desulfobulbales; family Desulfocapsaceae; genus Desulfocapsa; species Desulfocapsa sulfexigens_A. The sequence continues at coordinate 9,239 of DQVD01000201.1, forward strand.
AGGAAGTAAATGAAGAAACGCTATTTGGTAAAATTTGCCGGAATGGCAGCTGCCTTTGGCCTTGTAATGGCTTTAGGTCAGCTGTCAGGCCTCCTGTTGAAGAATGCATGCACTGTCATGACGTGAAACAGTATCAGCATGAGTTGAAAAATTCTGTCCACGCTTTTGATAAGGATAAGAAAGAGATTAGCTGTG
>DQVD01000376.1 GCA_015661935.1 Desulfocapsa sulfexigens
CCACAACCACAGACCTTCACAAACAGATAGACAACATCCTTGAAACATTGACGGATAGAGAGGCGACGGTTCTCCGACTTCGTTTTGGGCTTGGCGGTAAATGCGAATGTACACTCGATGAAATTGGAAAACAGTTCAATGTTTCACGCGAACGCATTCGACAAATCGAGCAGGAAGCCCTGCAGCGATTAAGGCATCCCACACGCTGCGACCATATGCGCTGTTTTTTGGAGACGGATTAGTAGGTTTTCAGTTTTCAGTTTTCATTAACTGAATACTGCCTCCTTATTCGAGGGCAAGCTGCAACAACCTGTCAATAAGATCTGTAAAATTGAGCCCATACTCCTGGGCAGCCTGAGGCAAAAGGCTTGTTGGGGTCATACCAGGAATGGTATTTGTCTCAAGAATATAGAGAGCACCATCCGGAGCAAGCATCATATCAGTTCGGGAGTAGCCTCGTAATTGCAAGACCTCGTGAGCTGCCAGTGCAAGTTTTTGTGCTTTTGCGGCAGTGGACTTATCAACCTGAGCAGGACATATTTCCTGCGTCGCACCTGTCTTATATTTGGCGGTATAGTCAAAAAAAGCATACTCATCACCGGGAATTATTTCTATCAGCGGAAGTGCTGCCAGGTTATCATTCCCCAACACCCCCACTGTAATTTCCCTTCCTTCCACAAATTGTTCCACCATGACCTGCGAATCGTGTTCATAGGCCAGAATGATTCCTTTTCGTAGCTCTTCCAGATTTTTGGCAACACTCATGCCCAAACTGGATCCTTCGCGAATCGGTTTTATGACCAGTGGAAACTGCAGGGTTTCCAGAAGTCGTTCAGGGTTCTCCTTATCCGTAAACCTGGCCATTTCCCAATCAGCAACGGGCAAATCATTTAAGCGATAAAGAATCTTGGCCATATTCTTATCCATGGCCAGAGCACTGCCAAGAACACCGGCCCCCTGATAGGGAATACCAAGCAGATCAAGATAGCCCTGCACCGTTCCATCTTCGCCATATGTGCCATGCAAAAGAATAAAAGCAACATCTATGGAATCAGCATCCTGCGCGAGTAAGGCCAGATCCGTCTTCGGATCGTAGCGGAAAAGTTCATACTTATCACGATCAATGGCCTCTTCGAATCCGACAGCACCGTCAAGAGGGACATCACGTTCTCCCGAAGCACCACCCGCGAGTAAGGCTACTCGAATTTTCTTCATACCAATTGTTTCCTTATTATTTTTTCACTGTTTCCTGCTGTTTTTTTTAACTCAGGGTTCGAAAAGAAATATCTTGGACTTTTTCGGTCCAAGATATTTCTTTTCGAACCCTTATCCTGTAATATATACAAATGAATACAACTCTCTTTCAAGAAATAATCAACATCGTTGGCAAGGAACACTGCAGCAAGGATCTCGAAGAGTTGCACTGCTTTTCCTACGACAGCAGCAAACAAACATTTCTCCCCGACGCAGTAGCTCTTCCAGACTCTACAGCTCAGGTTGCGGCACTTGTGCGCTTTGCAAGCAGGCATCATTTTCCAGTTATTGCAAGAGGTGCCGGTAGCGGCACCACCGGAGGAGCACTTCCTGTTCAGGGCGGTCTGGTACTCAGCTGTACTCGTCTAAACCGTATCCTTGAAATTGACACCGCTAACCAGATCGGAATTGTTGAGCCGGGAGTTATCACAGGTGAATTTCAGCAGCAATTAAAAAAGCATAAACTTATGTACGCCCCGGATCCTGCAAGCCTCAAATTCTGTACCATTGGCGGTAATGTGGCAGAATGCGCAGGAGGCCCATCCGCAATTAAATATGGAGTTACCAAGGATTCCATCATAGGCCTTGAAGTGGTGCTTGCAAATGGCGAAATACTTACCACCGGCACCAGAACCGAGAAGGGTGTTGTTGGGTACGACCTCACCCGGCTCTTTATTGGATCTGAAGGAACCCTTGGCATTATCACTAAAATCATCACCAGACTCCTGCCCCTGCCGGAATACAAAGAGACCTTCCTTCTTGTGTCGCCATCTCTTGCAAAAGCCACAGAACTGGTAGCAATTATCCTGCAGCAGCACATTCTTCCCTGTACCCTTGAATATATGGACAGAACTGCCCTGGAAGTTGTCTCAGAGCTTCTGCCCAATCCTCCAGCAAGTGACACCCGTGCCATGCTCATCATCGAAATCGACGGGAACAAAGACCAGGTAACAGAGCAAAGCAATCGCCTCAAATCTCTTGTAGCAGCGCAAAGCCATTGTAGTTTACAGCAGGCAAAATCAGAAAAAGATATTAGGGATATCTGGCTGGCAAGACGATCCATCTCACAGGCCAGCTATAAAATCAGCCCCAATAAAACCAGCGAAGATGTGGTGATACCAAGAAACCGCATTCCGGAATTAGTCCATTTTTGCGAAGAGCTCAGCAAAGATCTTGATATCAAAATCCTCACCTTCGGACATGCTGGTGACGGAAATATCCATGTAAATATTATGGCTGCCGATTCCTCCCCGCAGGAAACACAAAAAGCAGCAAAGGCCAAAACAGCGCTCTTCCATAAGGTAATCAGCATGAAGGGTTCCTTGTCGGGAGAACATGGAGTGGGAATAACCAAATCACCTTTTATCAACCTGGAACTGAGCAAAACCGGCATCACAATTATGCGCCAGCTTAAGCAGCTCTTTGACCCGGACAACATCCTCAACCCCGGAAAAATATTCCCTGAGCCTAACGTGAACGACAGCTGAGCCATCCTGCGAAAAATCCATTGACATACACAGAAGTTTTTCTTATAAAGGGAAGATTACTGTCGTGACTTTTTACAAGTGCAATGAATATTCGGAGTAATACTTTTACTTTTATTTATATTTACACCGAATTTCGCAATATTATTGATTTAACGGAGCCCCTTAAAATGATAGAAGTTGAAGTTCGTGGAGATCTTGAGTATGCCATCAGGCAGCTGAAAAAGAAACTGCAGATTGATGGCATCAAACGAGAACTCAAACGTCGTGAGTGTTATGAAAAACCCAGTGTAAAAAAACGTCGTAAAGAAGCTGAAGCTCGTCGTAAACTCCGTAAGTTCAACCGTATTAGACGCGGCTGAAACCTGACACAGTATTGTTTTTCCAGCGCCCGCTACATGCTAATGTAGCGGGCGCTTTCTCCTTTCCACCCAATTTGCCATCATTCTCAAACCCCTGCCACAAGAGTTTGTTGCTGCAAAAGAGCTCTTTCTCCATTATCTGATCACGGAGAAACGTTTTGCAGATAATACTGTCAAAGCCTACGATGCTGACATCGACATCTTTCTCTTCTTTCTTTTAAAGAAAAAAAAATCCCTGCAGCAGGTAAACAGCAAAACCATCCACGGTTTTCTTGAGCAGTGCCGCAGCAGACAAATTTCGCATCGCAGTAATGCACGAAGACTTTCAGCTCTTAAAAGTTTTTTTTCCTATTTACATAATCAAAATATTGTTTCCGGAAATCCCTTCTCCAATATCAGTACGCCTAAAAGTGGCACTAGCCTCCCAAAAGGGTTGTCAATTGAGCAGGTGAGCCTGCTCTTGACACCGCCTGCTGTATCAACACCACTACTGCAACGTAACTACGCCATGCTGCAGCTCCTGTATTCCACTGGATTACGAGTTTCAGAACTGGTTGCCTTACCCGTTACAGGATGCAGCCTTAGCGCGTCATTTATCCGGGTTATCGGTAAAGGTGAAAAAGAACGACTTGTCCCATTTGGAGTTCCGGCAAAAGATGCCATCGAAAGGTATCTAGAATCCAGTCGCCCTTTAATCCTCAAGGGCCGTCGCAGTAACACGCTCTTTGTCACCAACAGAGGCCGCGGAATGACTCGACTCAGGTTCTGGCAAATCGTCAAAGAAGCTGCCCGCGCCGCTGGAATCGTAGAAGCTATTTCACCCCACAGCCTTCGCCATTCATTTGCAACCCACCTTCTCTCACATGGTGCAGATCTCCGTTCAGTACAGATCATGCTTGGCCATTCGGATATCACCACCACCCAGATTTACACCCATGTTGACACTGGAAAGCTAAAATCTCTCCACAAGAAGTTTCATCCCCGTGGTTGACAGCAGATAATGGATGGTGGATAACAGTACTATGAAAGTTATCACCACCCATTTAAATGCTGATTTCGACGGTCTGGCATCCATGATAGCAGTACAAAAGCTCTATCCGGATGCTGTGATGGTGTTCCCCGGTTCCCAGGAAAAAAATGTCAGACGATTTATCAACGAAACACTCCAATATCGTTATAAATTTGAAAGAATCAAACATATCGAACTGGATCTTGTTGACACTCTGATTGTGGTCGATACCCGCCACAAAACGCGCATTGGTGATTTTGCACGCTGTCTTGACAACCCCGGACTCTCACTCCATCTTTACGATCACCATCCCGACAATTCAGATGTTATGAAAGGAGAAGTGGAAAGCATTGCTCCGGTGGGTGCAACGACCACGCTTCTCTGCCGGATATTACAAAAAAAGAAGATCCCCA
>DQVD01000065.1 GCA_015661935.1 Desulfocapsa sulfexigens
GGAACTTAACCAAGAAACCCCGGACAACAACGAAGAGATGAGTTTTGCAGAACTCTTCGAAATGGAAGAAAACAACACAGTGGTTAACGTCGGTGACGTTGCCATCGGCACCATCATCGGTACCGTGGATGATTACGTCCTTGTAGATGTCGGAGACAAGGCAGAGAGCTATATTGCCAAATCCGAATTCCAGCTTGACGAAGGCATTGAATTTAATGTCGGCGACACATTTGAAGTATTTGTAGAACGCCGCAAAGACGAAGGCGGTCTCCTGCTGTCACGGGACAAAGCCATAGCTATCAAAGTATGGGAAGATATTGCCAGGATTCAGGAAGCAGACGAAACCATTGAAGGAAAAATTGAGAATCGCGTTAAGGGCGGCATGTCCGTTAATATTGGCGTTCCAGCTTTCCTCCCCTATTCGCAAATCGATCTGCGGCCTGTTAAAGATCTCGATGCTCTCATCGGCGAATCTTTTGATTTCAAAATCCTCAAGTTCAACCGCAAACGCAACAATGTGGTTATTTCCCGTCGTGCAATCCTCGAAGAGGCCCGCGCCAAACTTCGCGAGAAGATGCGTTCAGTCCTCAAAGAAGGACAGATCATCAAGGGAGCAATTACCAATATTACCGATTACGGTCTCTTTATCGACATGGGCGGCATGGACGGTCTCTGTCATATCACTGACCTTTCCTGGGGACGCGTTTCCCATCCTGCCAAACTGTACAAAGTTGGTCAGGAACTGGAAGTCAAAGTTCTCAAATACGACAAAGAGCACGACAGAGTATCTCTGGGTGTGAAACAGCTTAAAGCTGATCCATGGGCAACCGTTACAGACCGCTTCCCCGTGAGTGGGAAAACCATGGGCAAGGTTGTCTCCATCACCGATTACGGTGTCTTTGTAGAGCTTGAAGAGGGCGTTGAAGGCCTGATTCACGTATCAGAAATGACCTGGTCCAAGAAACCACGCCACCCATCTAAAATGGTTACCGTTGGTGATGAGCTTGAGATCATGGTTCTGAACATTGAGCCTGAGACCAAACGTATCTCGCTTGGTATGAAACAACTTCTTCCCAACCCATGGGATCTGGTCACCGACAACTATCCTGTTGGTTCTGTTATTGAAGGAAAAGTCAAAAACATCACTGACTTTGGTATATTTATCGGAATCGAGGAAGGCATTGACGGACTTATCCATGTTTCTGATCTTTCATGGACCGAACGTATCAAACATCCTTCCGAGAAATACGCCAAGGGTGAGACCATCCAGGCCGTTGTTCTTAAGATCGATAAAGAGCACGAGCGCTTCTCACTCGGTATCAAACAGCTTGAGCCGGATCCATGGCAGGCTGCCTACAACAACTTCCCTTCAGGCACCATCGTTGAAGGAAAGATCACCAACGTCACTGACTTTGGTGTCTTTGTACAGCTTGAAGAAGGAATTGAGGGACTGGTGCATGTTTCTGAGATTTCCAAGGATAAAGTTAAAACTCCGGTTGGAATGTACGAAGTGGGCGATACCTTGAAAGCCATTGTTATCAATGTGTCTGCCAAAGACAGAAAAATCGGGCTCTCCATCAAAACTCTTGAAGAAGATGGTGAAGAGGGCGCTGCTGAAAATTACGCCAAGAAGAAAGAAGAAGCCGCTGCTGCTGCTCCTTCAACCTTTGGCGATCTGCTCAAAGCAGCTGCCGGTGACGGTAATGATGAGGAAGCAACTGATAAGGAAGGGAACTAAATAAACTGAACAAAAATTAATTGACATTTTTTTCGTGTTCAAGGCGCGAGGCGGGAACATAACGGCTTATGTGACCAACGAGAAACGCAGAAGATGAAAAAAAGGACATTCATTTGTTCAATTTATTTCGATGTATCGGAAAAACAAAATTTCCGTGTGAATCATTCCCGGAAGTGGATGCCAGATGAAGACCGACTGTAGTGATTTCAGCCGCAGGCTGCTAGCTATTCTGGTTTCTGTCTTCTGAATGTACCCGCAGGGCATCATGTCCTGTACGTTCCTTAGAACCAACAGGTTGTTTTACCGGAAGAGAAATCTTTCCGGTAAAACAACTTTTTTTATTTGTTTATTTATCGCCTCTACCGGCAAATACGTTGAGATATGCTAAAAAAAGAACTTGTAAATGAAGTAAGTAATGACCTTTCTCTCCATAAAATTGATGTGAGCATTGCGCTCGACATCATGCTTAAAACCATGGAAAATGCTCTGAAAGAAGAACGTCGCATAGAACTGAGAGGGTTTGGGAGTTTTGCTGTCAGAAAACGGAAAGCTCGCTGTACAAAGAACCCAAAAACCGGAACAATCATGAATATTCCGGAACGGAAGACCATTCATTTTACCATGAGTAAATCTTTAAAAGAAGCGCTCATCAAAAACTAACCCTGTTCAGGAAGAAAGGCAGTTCACTAGATAAGTGCCTTATCAGAAAATTTCTTTGAAAAAACAAGATATTGTTCTGTAAGGCACTAAATCTGAGTGCCTACATGAGGAAGTTATTTCCTCCCCGTTCCTTAGAGAAAAGGAGTAACATCCCCTTTTCCCTCACGAAGAACCACCGGAAAGTCTCCAGTGAGATCAACAAGAGACGACGGATCCGGGAACACATCCCCTCCATCGATTACCAGATCCACCAGCTTTCCATACAAACAGTCGATATCATATGGATCGGATGCGATGTCGTCATCCTCTTCACCGGGAAGGGATGTGTTGATAATCGGATTCCCCAGAGTTTCAATGAGCATCCGACAAATGGGATTCTCAGGAACCCTGATACCCACGGTTTTCTGTTTGGTTGACATGGCCTTTGGCACCAGTTTTGTTCCGGGAAGAACAAAGGTATAGGGACCTGGGAGATTCTTTTTCAAGAGTCGATACGCGACATTGGAGACATGGGCAAATTTGCTGATATGTTTAAGATCTGAGCACATAAAAGAAAAGGGCTTTCCCTTTGGCCTGTGCTTGAGCTGAGCAATCCTTTTGACAGCCTTCTGGCTGGAAAAATCGCAACCAATCCCATAGCCGGTATCTGTCGGATAACAGATTACGGCCCCGCGCTTCAAGCGATCTACGACCTGTTGAATTAACCTCTGCTGAGGATTATGTGGATTTATTGCAAGCAACATTAACTTTCTCCTTTCATTTCTCGCAATAGAGCATATATGTGTCTGGAAGGCAAAACCTAATAATAAGTTGATCGTAAGTATTCCTGTTGCAACTAACCCTGTTCAGGAAGAAAGGCAGTTCACTGGATAAGTGCCTTATCAGAAAATTTCTTTGAAAAAAACAAGAAATTGTTCTGTAAGGCACTAA
>DQVD01000016.1 GCA_015661935.1 Desulfocapsa sulfexigens
CAATATAAGTGTCAGAGCATTGTCCTGGATCCGGTTATGGTGACCAGAAATGGAGATAGGCTTCTTCAGGATGATGCAGTACAGGCCTTGAAGGATCACCTTCTTCCCATGGCCACAGTCATACACCAAACCTTGCCGAAGCTTCGATACTGTTGGGGCGGGATGTAAAAGAGCGGTCACAGATGGCCGATGCCTGTCGGGATCTGGCGGTACTTGGCTGTGATCGGGTGTTTCTTAAAGGAGGTGCTCTCACCGATGCCACCAGTGTGGATTTCCTCTGTGATTGTTTGAGTGGTGAAACTCTGACACTCGAAAGTTCCCGAGTGGCTACTCTCAATACTCATGGTACTGGCTGCACCACGTCTTCGGCCATTGCTGCCTGCCTTGCAAAAGGCATGGAGTTGTCTGCGGCAGTGCGGGAGGCCAAGACCTATATTGATGGCGCGCTGCAAGGTGGTGCCGAGGTTGTAGTCGGGGCAGGTCATGGGCCGGTGCATCATTTTTATAACTGGTGGAATGTCTGAGACTGTTTCAGATAAATACTCAAATCAAAATAATCGTTTATATTTAAAAGGATTTACTTGCAACATGGAAAAAGAAGAAAAACTTCCCGGTTCGAAAACTATTACCCGTCGCCCCTTTGCTAACTCAAAAAAGGTGTATGTACCTGGGAAACTACATGATATCAAAGTCGGTATGCGGGAAGTAAGTGTGGAGGATTCGGCTATTAAAGGGCCTGGGAATTGTGGATCTGTTGTGACTATCTATGACACCAGTGGCCCCTATTCCGATCCTGATATGAAAATTGACGTTCGTAAAGGCTTACCAGGATTGCGTGAAAAATGGATCATGGATCGAGGAGATGTTGAGCAACTGGATGATTTGACATCTGAATTTGGCAAGGAACGTCTTTATAATTCAGATTTGGACCATTTACGTTTTCAGGAAGTGAAGAAACCGCTAAGAGCCAAAGCTGGCAGGAATGTCTCTCAACTCCACTATGCCCGTCAGGGGCTTATTACTCCAGAGATGGAGTACGTTGCCATTCGTGAGAATCAGCGAATTGATGAGTTACAGGAAGAGCTGTCTCAGCATCCCGGTGAGAGTTTTGGCGCAAATATTCCAAAGACCCATATAACACCTGAATTTGTACGGGATGAGATTGCCTGCAGACGTGCGGTTTTGCCATGTTCCATTAATCACCCTGAGAGTGAACCCATGATTATAGGGCGTAATTTTCTGGTGAAGATTAATGCTAACATCGGAAATTCATCCGTCACATCGAGTATTGAAGAGGAAGTCGAGAAAATGGTCTGGGCCACCCGCTGGGGTGCGGATACAGTAATGGATCTTTCCACTGGAAAAAATATCCATGAAACCAGAGAGTGGATTTTGCGTAATTCTCCCGTACCCATTGGCACTGTTCCCATTTATCAGGCCCTTGAAAAGGTTGACGGGAAGGCCGAAGAGCTCACCTGGGGGATGTTTAGAGATACCCTGGTTGAGCAGTGTGAACAGGGTGTGAGTTATTTCACCATCCATGCAGGACTCCGGCTCCATCACGTTCCCATGACTGCAAATCGTACCACCGGGATAGTTAGCCGTGGCGGAAGTATCATGGCTAAGTGGTGTCTGGCACATCATAAAGAGAGTTTCCTCTATACCCATTTTGAGGAGATCTGTGAGCTGCTAAAACAATATGATGTCGGTTTTTCGCTTGGCGATGGATTGCGCCCCGGATGCATACAGGATGCCAATGATGCAGCACAGTTTGGAGAGCTTGAAACCTTGGGAGAATTGACTGAACTTGCCTGGAAGCATGATGTGCAGACCTTTATTGAAGGTCCCGGCCACGTTCCAATGCATATGATCAAGGAAAATATGGACAGACAGCTTAAGGCCTGCGGTGAGGCACCTTTTTACACCCTTGGTCCTTTAGTTACAGATATTGCGCCCGGTTATGATCATATCACCAGTGCCATTGGTGCGGCCATGATCGGCTGGTATGGAACAGCCATGCTCTGTTATGTAACTCCCAAGGAACATCTTGGGCTTCCGGATCGTGAAGATGTACGTGAAGGTGTTGTAACGTTTAAATTGGCAGCCCACGCCGCAGATTTGGCAAAAGGTCATCCGGGAGCGCAGTATCGTGATAATGCTTTGTCACGGGCACGCTTTGAGTTTCGCTGGCAGGATCATTTTAATCTTTCACTCGATCCGGAAAAGGCTGTGGAGTGTCATGACAAAACCTTGCCTCATTCCAATGCCAAAGTGGCCCATTTTTGCTCCATGTGCGGCCCTAAATTCTGTTCCATGGAGATTTCCCATGAAGTGCGTGAGTATGCAAAGGGATTGGAGATGGGAGAAGATGCCGCGCTGGCCGAAGGCATGAAAGAAAAAGCTGAAGAATTTACTCAGTCCGGGTGCCAGATGTATCAGAAAGCCCAGGAGTTTTCCTGAAGAAAATAAATACCAGGCTCCCTTACGTTGTGAAAACTGTAAGGGATCCTGACCTGTTTAGTGCCTTACAGAACAATTTCTTGTTTTTCAAAGAAATTTTCTGATAATCCACTTACCCGGTGAACTGCCTTTCTTCCTGAACAGGGTTAATTTGGGTGCTTATATCTAAGTGGTTAGTTACACAAAATGTTACCATTTGAAGGGGAA
>DQVD01000223.1 GCA_015661935.1 Desulfocapsa sulfexigens
CCATGGCTCCCTGGACAATTATTCGCTCAGACAATAAGAAACTTGCACGTATTAACTGCATTAAACATATCCTTTCCAACATGGACTACGAAGGAAAAATTCCTGCGCAAAAACTTATTCCCGATCCGAAAATCGTTGTCTCCGGCATTGATGAGTTGCGGCATATGGAGAACAACTTAATGACTCCAGATAAACTGCATGGCTAAGGAACGGGGATGAAATAACTTCCCCATCCCTAAGAGGCATCAACCAAACCGACCGGTGATATAGTCTTCTGTCAGTCTGTGACGGGGATTGGTGAAAACCCGGTCGGTACTCCCCACTTCGATCAGATCACCAAGATGAAAGTAGGCTGTCCGCTGAGAAACCCGGGCAGCCTGCTGCATGTTATGAGTAACAATCACGATGGTGTACTGCTCCCGAAGCTCGGCAATAAGATCCTCCACAGTGGCTGTAGCTATCGGATCAAGTGCTGAGCAGGGTTCATCCATAAGAATCACTTCAGGACGCACTGCAATGGCCCTAGCAATACAGAGCCGCTGCTGCTGACCACCGGAAAGGCCTGTTCCTGGTTGATCGAGCCGGTCACTCACCTCTTTCCACAAACCTGCCTTCTTCAAAGAACTTTCCACAACCTCATTGAGTTCTGCACGTGTTGTAGCTAGGCCATGAATTTTTGGACCATAGGCCACATTGTCATAGATGGACTTTGGAAAGGGGTTAGGCTTTTGAAACACCATTCCCACTTGGGCACGAAGGGGAACAACATCTACGGATTTATCATAAATGTCAAGCTCATCCAGATGAATTGCTCCGGTTACCTGACAAGTGCTCACAGTGTCATTCATCCTGTTTAGACAGCGTAAAAAAGTGGATTTACCACAACCGGAAGGACCGATCATAGCAAGCACTTCATTCCGGCCAATATCAATGGAAACGTCCCGGATGGCTTGTTTCGCACCATAATAGACATTCACGTCACGGCAGGTCATACGCGCATCATCAACAAATTGAACTCCTACGGTCTGTCGGTTTTCCCGGTCAACCTTTTCCTCTTCCCTGACGCTCTCCGAAGCCACACTGTCTGCCCCTGAAAAAGAGATATCTCCAACTGTAAGTGCTGCGGTCATGGATTCCATGGTAATCGATCCTTATTTGCCGGAGCAATTAATGCTCCGGCGGTTTATCAAAAGCTTTTTACTTTTTCTTTAAAACAAGATTTTTTCCCGACTTAATATCAGATGCAAACTGTTTACGCTCTGCTACAGGCATTGGAATAAGCCCTTTATCGGTGAGATATCCTTCCTCACCCCATGCTTTGTCACTGGAGAATTCGCCAAGGAACTCAGCCATTCCAGGAACAACACCCATATGGGATTTTTTCACATAAAAATAGAGCGGACGTGAAACAGGATATTTTCCTGCTGCAATATTCTCAAAAGTAGGTTCTTCACCACCAATAGTCGACCCTTGAATCTTGTCTCCATTTTGATCAAGAAAACTAAACCCAAAGATACCAAGCGCTTTGGGGTTGGCCTGAAGCTTTTGCACAATCAGATTGTCATTTTCACCGGCTTCAATATAGCCGCCATCTTCACGGACGGTGTGACAAACAGCTTTAAAATGTTTCTTGTCCTTTTTCTTCAGCGCTTTGATCCAGCCGATCTGCTTACAACCGCCTTCCATGGCAAGCTCAACGAATGCGTCACGGGTACCTGATGTTGGAGGAGGTCCTAAAACTTCAATTTTAGTGTCAGGCAAAGATGCATTCACTTCTTTCCAGGTTTTGTAGGGGTTTGCAACCAGTGTTTCATCACCATTGGGGTTAGGAACATCCTTTGCCAGGGCAAGGAAGATATCTTTCTTACTGAGGTCCAACCGGCCAGCTTTTTTAGAGTTAGCCATAACAATTCCATCATAGCCAATTTTTACTTCAATGATCTCTTTCACACCGTTCTTCTGACATTTTTGATATTCTGAAAATTTAATTCTGCGAGATGCGTTGGTGATATCAGGGGTCTCGATACCGGCACCGGCACAAAAGAGTTTCATACCGCCGCCGGAACCGGTGGATTCGATTTTAGGAGTTTTGAATTTGGTGACTTTTCCAAACCTCTCTGCCACTGTGGTGGCAAAAGGATACACCGTTGATGATCCTACAATTGAGATATGATCCCGCCCTGATGCAGCCTGAACGCTTGAAGCAGTTGTAAGCGCAAGCAATGATGCTGTAACAATAATTCCTTTCTTTAACATTGGTGTTCTCCTTGAAAAATAGTATCTAATTGCCTTAAAAATTATTTCGTCTTTTCTTGTAGACGATTTGCCAAACATAGCGGTTGAATATTAGATTTTGGTTAGGACTTTATTAGAGGATGATTACAGCTCCTTACCAGCGCCGTTCAAATTTTTTCCGCATAAAAACAGCAAACGCATTCATTGAAATAAGAAAGGTAAGAAGAACCATAATGGCCGCAGAGGTTCGCTCGACAAAAGCCCGTTCCGGTGAATCGGCCCAGAGATATATCTGTACCGGTAGTACGGTGGAAGGATCGGTCACAGCACCCGGAACATCAACAATAAAGGCCACCATCCCAATCATCAAAAGTGGTGCAGTTTCTCCGAGCGCCTGGGCCATACCGATAATAGTTCCGGTCATCATTCCAGGAAGCGCAAGTGGGAGAATATGGTGAGTTATGGCCTGCATTTTTGATGCGCCAACCCCTAAAGCCGCCTCCCGAATTGAAGGAGGAACGGATTTCAGAGAAGCCCTTGAAGCAATGATAATAGTTGGAAGTGTCATCAGAGTTAAAACCAGCCCGCCAACAAGAGGTGCCGA
>DQVD01000218.1 GCA_015661935.1 Desulfocapsa sulfexigens
GAATTCGAGGATTTTAAATATAATCCAAAATTCCCCATCCTCTCAGGTATTGCCCATACTGAGGAAGCCTGGCATCGTCTGAACAGTTTCATGGAAAATAGGGGGTTTGAGCTCAGATACGACCATGAGTTTGAGACCAGACCCGAGCTGATTGAGGCAAAGGATCGGTATCGGTATTTCCTTCGTGCATACAAGATACCCGCCTCTTTATCGGCAAAGTCAAAGGACGAAATTGAAACTGAACTGATGCTTACGCGTCTGGCTCTGCGTAAAGATGGTGAAGACCATGGAAATGACCTAACTACCTTTTCTTTCTGGCCCGATGTGGCAACAATCAAAGAAGTTGGCTGGCCGCTGGAAATTGGCGATGCACTCAATTTATCCGACAACCGGATCAAATCCCGGGTATGTATGGCTCAAGGCAGGCAAAATACCAACTACGGAATTAATCTTTATGCATGTCATCCCTTCTTTATTCAGGGAATTGCCACCATGACCAACGGTGAGAATACTGCATTTGTTCCCATCCGTGACTGGCTGCTCGGCAAACATTTCCCTGGATACACCGGGTATCAGAGTGACTCAGAGACATTTACCCATATTCTCCATTACACCCTGAAAAAGCTAAAACTCCCCCTTCAGGCATATAAACATATCATTACTCCCCTTCGAGGCGAGGAACTGACCAAACATCCGCAGGGAGAATTTCTCAAGGGTCTCCGCGATTCCTGTCGTCGTCTTATCATTGACGGTCCCAACGCGGTAATCGCAACACTCCCCGATGAAACCTGCATGCTGGTCATGGATCAAAAGAAATTACGTCCTGCAACCGTTGGTGGAAGACCCGGTGCCTGGGCAATAGCATCTGAAATGTGCGGTGTAGATGCCCTGATCCCTGACCGTGATCCATCACTTGATTTCCAACCCATGCGTGAACACACAATTATTGTACCACCAGAACGAAAGGAACTGACAATATGGTCTCAACACGATCCGTATCCGTTGGGCCAGGCAGCTTAAGCTATACTGACCTGCCCTGGATAATCCAGCACCGCGAAGATAGATGTACCCTCTGCGGCCACTGCACTGCAGTTTGCCCCAAAGAGGCCATATACCTCGCCTATAGACGACAGAGGATGCCAAAACTTGATGTCCTCAAGAAAAAACGCGGCAATGAATATCGAACATTTGTAGGTATTCGCCAGAAAAAGAACATGACCAACGCCTGTATTGGTTGTTCCATGTGCTCCATGGTCTGTCCGAATGAGGCCATCCAGCCTGTCCCCAACACCAACGAGCATAGGACACTCTTCTTTAATAATCAGAAGGGTGAACCCGCGAAGCGTGGCGGACGGCGTAATGAACCCGGCCCCACACTTCTTGACCGGATCATGTTCAACCGCATTTCAATGCTTACTGATCCGGCACTTGATGCCGGGCGCCATGAATTCAATGTTACCACCACACTTGGGCGTACCCTTGATCCGGAAGAGTTTTTGAAACGCACCCGTGAAGGCGGCTGGATTCCTCCAACACGAGAAATCTTTCCCTTTGTGATAGGCTCCATGTCTTTTGGTGCACTGTCACCAAATATGTGGCTTGGGTTACTCCAAGGTGTTGCCTACTGTAATGAAGTACTTGGGATCCCGGTTGTCATGTGTACCGGTGAAGGTGGATGTCCACCGTGGGTCTTAAAAAGCCCTTACCTGAAGTACATCATACTCCAGATTGCGTCCGGTTATTTTGGATGGGATGAGATCATTCGTGCCATTCCTGATATGCAGTGCGATCCCGCAGCCATCGAAATTAAATATGGCCAGGGCGCAAAACCAGGTGATGGCGGACTGCTTATGTGGTTCAAAGTTTCCAAATTAATTGCTCGTCTGCGCGGTGTACCGGAAGGTGTTGACCTTCCATCACCTCCTGTTCATCAGACTCTGTATTCCATTGAGGAATCAGTTATGAAGATGATCCAGACCCTGTCCACTGCATTTGGTCACAAGGTGCCCATTTATCCCAAAATTTCTGCCTCAACAAGTTCCAAATCAGTATTGAACAACCTGATACGTAACCCATATGCCGGTGGTTTGTTGATCGATGGCATTGATGGCGGAACAGGTGCAGCCTACAACGTATCCATGGATGCAACCGGACACCCCGTTGCCTCCAATGTTCGTGAGTGCTATCTGGATTTGGTTGCTCAAGGTAAACAAAACGAAATTCCAATCTTTGCCGCAGGCGGAATCGGTAAAAACGGAAATGTAACCCAGAATGGACTGGCACTTATCATGCTTGGAGCATCAGGTGTTCATATCGGTAAGTACATCATGCAGGCTGCAGCAGGTTGTCTTGGTAATGAGAAGAATCGCTGTAATGTTTGTAACGTTGGTATCTGTCCCAAAGGTATTACGAGCCAGAATCCTAAACTGTATCGACGCCTTGATCCTGATCTGGTTGCAGAACGGGTTGGTCATGTATTTATGTCCATTCGTACTGAAATGAAGAAGATCATGGCACCGCTGGGACGTTCGCAGTCCCTTCCGGTTGGTATGTCTGACGCGCTTGGTATTGGCGACAAGGATGCAGCTGATAGATTAAATATTAAATACGTTTGCTAGATTGTTAATGGTTTTCATTTTTCCGCAATCATTTTTCAGAACAAACGATCTTTATCTTTTCTGAAAAATGAAAACTGAAAACTGAAAACTTTCCTTATAAGGAGTTTTCTGTGAGTGCTACTGTTGTAAAAGGCCTGAATGAAAATGGCCGCAGAATCAATTCCATGGACTTTGAGTCCATGGTTCAGGCAGCTGCCAGGACAAGTAATGAAATCCGAATTGAATCCATGGGTCAACATAACCTTGGTATTCGGCTGCAGCATGCTGACGGTTTGTCTATTGAAGTCTCAGGTCCCACAGGACAGCGACTTGGCTGTATGGGTATGCCAGGAACTATCATCACCTGCAATGGTGCAGCCTCAGATGATGTTGGATATTTGAACATCGGAGCCGAAATTACAGTACTTGGTGATGCCACTAATGGTGTCTGTAATGCCATGGCTAACGGAAAGGTTTATATCGCTGGTTCCATTGGTGCCCGTGGACTGACCATGACCAAATGGAATCCTGCCTACGAAAAACCGGAACTCTGGGTTCTTGGTTCTACCGGTGATTCCTTTGCCGAGTTTAACTGTGGCGGCATTGCTGTTGTTTGTGGAGTCGATTCGAAAAATCCTGAAAATGTTACCGGCTATCGCCCCTGCGTTGGTATGGTTGGTGGAACCATCTTTTACCGTGGTAAAACAGACGACTCCTATTCGCGGAATAATGCTCGTCTTGCTGCCCCAACCGATGAACAATGGCAATGGCTTGAAGAAAATATGCCACTGTTTCTTGCCAAAATTTCACGTGATGATTTGAAAAATTCACTTCTCATTCGTGATGAGTGGCAGGTTTTCAATAGTGTTTCCCCTCAGGAACGCGCTTTAATATTCTCAGGCCCAATGCCCATGGCTGAATTCCGTAAAAAACACTGGAACAAAGCATTTGGAGGCGGAGACCCCCTGCGTGATTTGGCGCCAGGTCTTGACCGCAGCTCAATTGGAGCCATTCCTACGGGTGACATGCGACGCAAGAAGCCCTTCTGGGCTAACCGTGAATCAGCAGCACCTTGTACTTATTACTGCCCCGTGCATATTCCCACAGTTGATCGTTTGCGTTTAATCCGCGAAGGCCAGATTGATGAAGCTTACGAAATGCTACTTAAGTATACACCACTACCCGCTTCTATTTGCGGATCTGTCTGCCCAAATCTTTGTATGGAAAACTGTTCTCGTCAGGAGGTAGATGATCCCATTGAAGTTCAGGTTCTTGGCCGCGCCGTGAGCAGTGCCAAATCTCCTGAAGTTGCGCCATCTTTGGGTAAAAAAGTAGCCATTGTTGGTGGTGGTCCTGCAGGAATGAATGCTGCCTGGCAATTGGCACATGCAGGAGTTGAGGCCCACATCTTTGAAAAGGATGAATTTGTCGGCGGAAAGCTTGCTCAGGTTATTCCATGGGAACGCCTTTCTCAGGCCATCTGGGATCAGGAGATAAAACGTTTTCTGGAAACTCCAAATATTCATACCAACCTTGGTGTGGATATGAACAAAGAGACTTTTGCCAGGCTCAAAGAAGATTTTGATTATGTAATCGTTGCAGTTGGCACACATGAGCCTCGCAGGATTCCATTTCCTGGCCATGAAGCTGTAATACCAGCGCTTGACTTTCTGAAGAAAGCAAAAAGCTCAAATCCTGATACGATTGGTAAAGAAGTCGTAATTATCGGTGCCGGAAATGTTGGCTGTGATGTTGCCTGTGAAGCCTATCGTCTTGGTGCTGAAAAGGTTACTCTTGTTGATATCCAAAAACCTCTTGCCTTTGGTAAGGAAAAAGAAGCAGCAGAGGCTCTTGGCGCTGAGTTTCGCTGGCCTGTTATGACCAAAGAGGTCACTCCCGAAGGACTGGTTATGGATAGCGGCGAAGTAATTCCTGCACAAACGGTTATCATCTCCATTGGTGATGTCCCTAAACTGGAGTTCCTTCCTGATTCTGTTGAGACGCTCACAGTTGGCGGAGCCGCATGGATGAAAACTGATGAAGCACATCTCACCACAGATGGCAAAGTTCTTGCCATTGGTGATGTTGAGAGACCTGGCCTTGCCACAAACGCCCTTGGTGCCGGTAAGACTGCAGCCGAATACATTGTTGCTCAGTTTAAAGGCGAGGAGTGGAAACCTTTTACAAAAGAAGTTATCACCCAAAAGGCGCTTACCATTACTCACTATATCCCGGATAGCGAGCATGAACATTCTCAGGAAAATTCAGCAGATCGCTGTCTTTCCTGTGCATCTTGTCGTGATTGTCATCTCTGTGAGACAATCTGTCCTGAAGGTGCCATCAGTCGTCGTGAACTTGAGTTCTCTCATACCAATGGCTACGAAACTGGCCTTGGTGTATCGTATGAATATGTTTCCGATGATAGTAAATGTATCGCATGTGGATTTTGTGCCGATACCTGTCCATGCGGTATATGGACAATGCAACCCTTTTAAGCTACTTAAACAGTCCCAGGCACCACAGCTTCGCATGGTCACCTTTATCCGCATAGTGTAACTATTGCGGACAAAAGTGCCTATGCGAATCTGCGCCACCTGGAACTGTTTAACATTCTGTTTTTTTTACCCTTCTTTTCCAAGTCCCCCCAAAATACCTCTCTGTGGTATCTATTTTGTTTCTTGACTTTACTCCATCTTTTTGAAAGGCTTTAAGTAGTGCTATTGTTTATGACTCCCTATTTACTTCATTCTTTCATTCATATCATGGAGTTCTCCAATGAAACACCGATTCTCTATTTTCTTTGTACTGCTTTTTTTCTTCTGCAGTTTCTCTGTTCAGGCAGCCGATAACATTAAAATTGGAATTCTATCCAAAAATGGCCCAGCTAAAGTAATAAAAGAATGGACTGCCACCGGAGAGTATCTCTCCTCAAAACTTGGTAAAACAGTGGAAATCGTACCACTTGATTTTGACAAGGTAACCCCTGCCATTGAAGCAAACGAAGTTGATTTTTTTCTCATTAATTCAGCCATGTTTGTTACCGCAAAGGTAAAATTCGGCGCAACAGCCATTGCCACAATGATTAATTCCCGTCAGGGACAGGCGCTTAAATCATTTGGAGGGGTTATCTTCACAACGGCATACAATGATGGAATCAACTCACTCGCAGACTTGAAGGGAAAAACATTTATGGCGGTTAAGAAATCATCCTTTGGCGGCTGGCAGATGGCTTATAAAACTTTCAAAGATGCGGGTATGGATCCGTACACAGATTTTGCCAAAATGGATTTTGCCGGAAAACATGATAACGTTGTTTTTGCCATTCATAATGAACAGGCAGAAGCAGGAACCGTTCGTACAGCTACTCTTGAACGAATGGTCGCAAACGGTGCAATCGCCATGGAAGATTTTAAAATTATCAACAAACAGAGTTCCACATTTCCATTTGTCTACTCTACTACTCTTTATCCAGAATGGCCGCTTGCTAAAACTGCCGCGACTTCTGATGCGTTAGCCCAGGAAGTTGTTACCGCTTTGAAGCAGGTTAAAAAAGATGATCCGGCAGCCAGTAAAGCCAAGATCGTCGGATGGACAGATCCACTTGATTATGGACCTGTCGAAGATTTGCAAAAGACTCTCGGCGTTGGAGCATTCAAATAAGGTACTTTCCTCCTGGACCCGATAGGCAACAATTTTTGTTGTCTATCGGGTTGCCGTTCCGAAGGTACTTATCCAGTGAACTGCCTTTCTTCCTGAACAGGGTCAGTCTTACTCTTCCAACATCTCACCCTGTGACTGTAAGAAAACTATTATAGACTGTTCAAGCTGTCCCTGAGCTGTCAAAAGTGCTCCGCTTTTTTGTTCCAGTAAACTTAATTGCTTTTCACTGGATTCTGTTTGAATACGGCTGCAAAGATAATTAAGACAGAAAATAGGCTTAAAAAGCAAAATACATCCTGTTTCAGCAAGAAAACAGCATTCTATCGCATCATCACGAACTAATTTTACGTCTACACCAGCAAGTAGATTCATCAGCAACAGCAAGGCATCATTATTTTCATGTCCCATATAAGCACTGCAGCATCCACCTTTAGACGTGGCTGCACAGGTAGTACATGTCTTGCCCATTTCCATTGCTGTCATATGTGTGTCAAGCGCCAGTACAGCATCCTGCACGACCAGCAACTGCTTTTGGATACCTGCGTCCAGTGAAAGCCCGCGACCAAATGCCTTAACAAGAGCTTCAGCCTTTTTGAGCTTTTCTCCACCATCACCACAATAGCAACTGCTGATAATTTCTTTATAGTCCATGATGACCTTTCAAGGTTTTTCGGCCCCACTCATAAAGTCACGCCAGATAGGAGCTGCTACCACCCCGCCACTCTTTCCTCTTCCCATACTCTTGTTATCATCATAGCCCAACCAGACCCCGCCAACGCGCTGTCCCGAAAACCCTACAAACCAGGCATCTCTATTCTCGTTGGTGGTACCTGTTTTCCCTCCTGCATCACCAGTGAGGCCTGCAGCACGTTTCCCGGTTCCCCTCTGAATAACTTCCCCCAGAAGCTTCTTCATTGTTTTTGCAACCGATTCTTTCATAATATTTTTCTCCAGGGATTTTGCACGAAAAATCTTTTCGCCATCATTGGAATCTATAGCACTGATCAAAGTTGGAGAATAATACTTTCCCTCGCATACAAAAGGAGAATAAGCAGCTGTTATTTCAAGAAGTGAAACTCCAGTGGCACCAAGTGCCAAGGAAAGATCTGCAGTAATGGGTGGCCTGATTCCAAATCTTTCTGCAACTGTCTGAACGTTCTTAACACCAATTTTCTGAAGTAACTTAATGGCTATGATATTTCGTGAAAAGACAAGTGCTTCACGTAATGAGGTCTCACCATAATGTTTTCCTGTAAAATTCTTTGGTTTCCATCTTTTTCCGTCACGACCACTAATGGAAAGTGGTGCGTCGAACAGTGTGGAATCCGGTGTGTATCCTTTTTCAAAAGCAGCAGCATACAATAACGGTTTAAAGAGAGACCCGGCTGATCGTCTGGCCTGGGTACTACGATCAAAAGCACTTTTGTTAAAATCCCGTCCTCCAACCAATGCCCTGACCCGGCCATTACAGGCATCTAGTGACAGAATAGCTCCCTGAATTTTTTTGTTCCCTGGAAAAGACGCCTGGATACCATTCATGAGGGCGGCAGAAGCCTGTTTTTGTTGTACAGGATCCATGGTGGTTCGAATCCTAACGCCTGCTCTATTCAATGATCTGCCTAGAATCTTTTCTGCCTGTTTTTTCACCAGTTGTACAAAATAGCCATTTACAGCCCTTTTGTTGACAGTATTTCCAGCGATTCTCACAGGACGATCATAGGCGGTTCTTGCGGCCTCTTCGCTCACATATTCATCCGCCACCATACGATTCAACACATAACGCTGTCTGGCTCGTGCCGCACTCAAATGGAGATTTGGAGAATACCTGCTTGGAGCCTGAGGGAGACCGGCAAGAATGGCTGCCTCTCCAAGGCTTAAATACCTGGCACGTTTTCCAAAATAGGCCTGTGCAGCAGCCTCCACCCCATAGGCACCATTTCCAAGATAAATTTGATTCAGATAAATATGAAGGATTTCATCTTTGCTGAGAAGTGTATCAATTCGCCAGGCAAGAATTGCCTCTTTAAATTTACGCAGATAGGTTTTCTCTGGAGTGAGGAGCAGGGAGCGTGCCACCTGCTGGGTAATTGTTGAGCCGCCCTGGCCACGTCGTCCACTACGTATATTATTTATAGCCGCACGGAAAACCGACCAAAAATCAAGGCCCGGATGAACATAAAAACGGCTGTCTTCAGCAGCAACAAAAGCTTGGGGAAGATAATCAGGCATTGCTGACAAAGGTACAACAGTACGATTTTCGGTATAAATTCGCTCTATAACATTTCCATGGCGATCAAGAATTTCCGATGCCTGGGAGGGTTGATACTCCGCAATAGTTCTGATATCAGGAACTTTCAACAGAGAAAGGATCAGCAGAAGACTGCCAAGAAAGAGCGTTAAAGTGAGACTTATACCAAACAGAAAACCAATAATATGTTTTTCATTATACGGTCTTTTATAGACTCGTTTTGGCTTTGTCACAGAACGCGATGAAGTATTCTTTAATGATGCTGGCACAATAGCTAACCCTGTTCAGGAAAAAAGGCTGTTCACTGGATAAGTGCCTTATCAGAAAATTTCTTTGAAAAAAAACAAGAAATTGTTCTGTAAGGCACTAAAGCCGGGAGAGTTA
>DQVD01000335.1 GCA_015661935.1 Desulfocapsa sulfexigens
GAGAGTTTTTTCGGAACACTCAAATTAGAATTAGTATTCTGGGAAAAATACGTAACACGTGCTCAAGCAAAAGGAAGCATCATCGAATATATTGAAATGTTTTACAACAGCCAAAGACGTCATTCTTATCTGGGATATTTAACCCCAATGGAATTCGAGGTAGTCTTGGTTTTACAAAAAGTAGCTTAAGAAAATGTCCACTTTTACTTGACCAGCTCATGTGTTATCCGTTCGTAAATGTGCCTGAAGAACAGGGCTTAAAATAGAGGAGAATGCTAGTATGAATAGTTTTGGTCGTATGTTTAGGGTTTCAATTTTTGGTGAAAGTCACGGTATTCAGATTGGTGTTGTAATTGATGGCTGTCCTCCGGGAATATCGCTTACTGAAGATGATATGAAGAATGACTTTGCAAGAAGACGGGCCGGTGGACGTGGCACAACACCACGAGTGGAGCCAGACCTCCCAAGCATTGTTTCCGGTGTGTTTCAGGGGAAAACAACAGGCGCACCACTTACCATTGTCTTTGAAAACACCAATATCAAGTCTGATGATTATTCTAATCTCTGGGATCAACCCAGGCCAGGCCATGCAGATTATACAGCCCAGCAGAAGTATGGTGCTTTTAATGACCCAAGGGGAGGCGGTCATTTCTCAGGAAGAATCACCTTAGGGATTGTGGCAGCAGGAGTTGTTGCCAAAAAAGTCCTTGGTTCAGTTTCAGTTGCAGCAACACTTATTGAAGCAGGCGGCAGCACAAATATAGCAGCTGCCGTGGAAGAGGCAATAGAAGCCAAAGATTCCATCGGCGGTCTTATTGAATGTCGTTGTACCAATATGCCAGTCGGCCTTGGCGAACCGTTTTTTGATTCGGCAGAAGCTCTCATTGCCCATATGATTTTTGCAGTACCAGCCACCCGTGGAATTGAGTTTGGTTCAGGATTTGCCTCGGCATCCATGAAGGGCAGTGAACACAATGACTGTATCACTGATAGTCAGGGAAAAACTGCCACAAACTTTGCGAGCGGTATTAATGGCGGTATCACCAATGGTAATGATATTGTTTTTCGTGTACCAATAAAACCCACATCCAGCATTGGTCTTCCCCAGAACACCTATAATTTCAAAGAAAAGTCTGTTTCCACTCTTCTCATCGAAGGGCGTCACGATGTTTGTATCGCAATCAGGATTCCGGTGGTAATTGAATGTGCCACAGCCATTGTTCTTGCTGACCTGATGCTATCCGAGGATAGATATCGATGAAGGAAAGCACAATTTTAGTTGTTGATGATGAACCTGCAAACCTGAAGGTTCTTCTCGCTTTTTTGCAATCATAAACACTCAAAATTCGTGTTGCCGATACCGGTGAACGTGCCTTGAGATCTCTTGAAGATGAGCAGGCTGATCTTATTCTGCTGGATGTAATGATGCCAGGGATGAATGGTTTTGAAACGTGCAAACGGCTTAAGAAGAATGTGAACACTGTTGATATCCCAGTTATTTTTATGACAGCTCTTAGTAGCATTGAAGATAAGGTGACAGGTTTTAAGGCAGGTGGTGTGGATTATATTACCAAACCGTTCAATAAAGCTGAAGTACTAGCCAGGTTGCAAACACACTTGAACTTAAGAAAACAAAAACAGAAGCTGGACCGAACACTTAATGAACTTCGGATGCAGTCGGATACGCTGGAGCAGCAGGTTCAGGAACGAACCATGGCTCTTGAGAATAGCAACAGTCAAATGCAGCTTCAAAAGCAGGAGATTCTGGAAAAAATATTACTCTTAAAGTCGTATTGGATCATCATAAATTATACCAGAAAAATTATGAAGAGATGGTGGCAGGTCAACTTAAACAATTGGTTTATCCCTATCTTGAACTGTTGCAGCAGAATATACGGTTAGAAGAGAATAAAGAGTATGTGTCTCTGATTGGTAAACATTTGGATTCAATTGTGGCTTCTTTTTCTGGAAGTACATTCAGCCCTGGCTGGAAACTTACTGCAAAAGAAAGCCTTGTTGCTGATCTGGTTAAAAAAGGAAAAAATACCAAAGAGATTGGCATTTTATTGAAAATTTCGCCACGTACCGCTGAAACATATCGTAATTCTATCCGGAAAAAAATTGGGCCTCTTCAAACAAATCTGTGGGTAATTTCAGGAACCGGTAAATATATAACGAAGTCTAGTGGTATATCTGTTACAGCTCCTTAGCGGCGGGGTTTACAGCGGGCAGTTGCCTGGGCAGCCAGTGGATCATCCGGCCAGTAATGTTTTGGGTATCGTCCGGCGAGTTCTTTTTTTACTTCAGGATAGGTATTTTCCCAAAAAGAAGCGAGATCGGCAGTTACCTGGACAGGGCGTCTGGCAGGTGAGAGAAGGTGGACAAGGACAGGGATTTTTCCGTTGAAAACAGATGGTGTATCTGTTGCACCAAACATCTCCTGAATACGAACTGAAAGTACAGGTGCCTCACCTGGTATATATTGCAGCTTGATCCGGGAGCCGCTTGGTACCTCGATATGACTTGGAAGCAGGCGATCAAGCTCCTGTTGGTCCTTCCATGGGAGTCGGGATAAAAGAATGGTATATATATCGAGTTTTCCAAGTTGTTTCAGACTGCTGATGGAATCAAGGTAGGGTGCAAGCCAACCAAGATCTTCAATAAGTGTTTCATCTGACATATCCGGCCATTTCCCTGGAGCAAACTCATGGGCAGTTTGCATCTTTCTTTGTAGTTCACGACTTTTTCTCTGCCAGTTGAGACAGCTAATACCACTCTCGATTATTCCTTTTATGAGGCATTTCCTGATCTTTTCAGGACTTATATTGTGTAATTTCTTCCGCTTGATTTCCAGGCTGCCAAGGGAGAGAACAGACACTGCTTCAACTTTAGAGTTTTTCCATTCCACCTTGTCTTCTTTTGTTAACAGGTGGCTGTGATTTAGGAGAATTTCATCAAGAGAGAGTGTGGCAGCAAGGAAGATGCGTCCCTGCTTCTTTCCGTCATGGGCATTTGCTGCAACCAGGAAATCTGCTCGTTGCAGAGGGTCGTAGGGGGAAAGCATAACTCCACGGCCGGAAGAAAGCAGGTGTTGATTCGAACCAGGACTTTTTTTGGCAATACGATCAGGATAAGCAACAGCTAACAGATTTCCTGCTTCGTGAAAGTCCTGTTTCTGTTGTCTGACACCAAGCAGTCGCTGATACTGATCAGCTTCTCGGAGGATGCGGCGACAAGGGGATGGGTCCGCACC
>DQVD01000191.1 GCA_015661935.1 Desulfocapsa sulfexigens
GTTGTCCTTGGTGATATGTTACTTCTTCCATTTGAAATTGCTGATGGCACTGTCGTAGCGAAAGTTAGCGGCCTTGATGATTATTTGCTCAGGAAAGTAGGCAATGATTGGGTTGATGGCCTTGGTTTTCTTCTGTTTCGTGAATTTTTACTAGTCAAACGATCGTGTGTTGATTCACTTACCGGATTGTTGAGCAGTCTGCATCTGGAAGAGTATCTGGATTCTCTTGATGGTGACAGACCTGGGGTTATGGTTCTTGTTTCAATATATCCTAAGGGAACCAGCTCTTTTCAGGCAAAAAAATCTCAGCATCATAGCATTTCTCTTTTGAAAACTTTTATTGAAAATCGCTTTCCAATATACTATTTGGGCCAATCCTGTTTTGGGATCCTGTGTGAAAAATGTGATTCTGATTTCGCGACAGAGTTTGCTCCAGCACTCGTGAATTATTTAAAAAGAGAACGATGCGTTCGTGTTCATGTTGCAATTGTTCCCTTTGGCAACAGTTCTGCTAATTCAGATTCTGCATTGGCACTCTCCGAATCTCTGATGAAAAAATCATGGGCTGCCTTACATGTTGCCACTAAGCGCGGGCCGTTTGCTTTTTGCAACTATAGTTCAATTGAAGATGCTGTTAATCATCCTTTGGCGGCGCCAGAAATAATGGTGCTACGCTGGTTTCAAAAAGAATCGCGTCAGCTGGACATTTTTGGCCTTCTCCAATTTGATTCAAGTAAAAAAGCACTTTTGAATAGTTTCAAGGCTGTAGTTGGAGAAGATGCTGAAATTTGTACAACTAAAACATCATCCTATCTGCTTTTACCTGAAAAGAACTCGAAAGATTGTTTCCAGGCTGGAAAAAAAATTCTCAAGCATTTTGGGAAAAAAGAGAGAAGTGGAGTAACAATAAATTGTGGCATTAGCTCCTTTCCTATTGCTGAATTCAGCAAATCCGATCTTCTCCTAAACTGCCGTAAAGCACTTTGTCATGCCGCATTTTTGGAACCGGGTTCATTGGTGATTTGTGATGCAGTAAGCTTTAATATAAGTGGCGATATTTATTACGGAGATGGAGATCTGGTGCTCGCTGTAAAAGAGTATAGGCGTGGTTTGTCTCTTGATCCAAACGATGGTAATCTTTTAAATAGCCTTGGTGTTTGCTACGCACAGATGAACCGGCACAAGTTGGCCGTGAATTGTTTTCAAAGTGCTTGTCAAAGCAAGAATGACAGATTTATGGCTCTATATAATCTTGGCCTTGAACAACAGATCAGGAATGAAAATAAGGAAGCCATGCATTCTTTCACTGAAGCACTCAAATGTAAGGAAAATGAGGGCGAAGAAAAAGCACGATTGGACATGAGTTTTCAGCTTGCAGTTCTTTGTATTCAAGAGGGCTTTCATGAGCGCGCAATTGAACTTCTTGTACCTTGGTACACCGTTCAGCAAAAAGAAGGAACCGGTGAAAAAGCGCTTCGTTATCTTGGTGAGGCATACTATGGGATTAACAGGTATCGTGATGCTATGAAATACTTGCAGAAGGCCATGCAATATGATGAATACGATGCCGAGGTGCTTGGTCTGCTGGGTGAAATATATTTAAAGGAAAATGAAGGCGATGATATTGGTCTTCGGTTTTGTGAAAAAGCTGTTGAATTGAGTCCGGATTTACTGGGGTTGAAATTACGATTGATCAGTGCTCAAATTAAATGTGGTGATTTCCAGTCAGCTCTTAAAAACCTGCAGCCGTGTTTGCGAAATAAAAAAGTCAGACCCTCAGCTCTTGTACAAAGAGGACTTCTTGCATGGGAGTTAGGAAAGTATAAAGATGCTGAAAAGTGGTTGCTAAAAGTCGATTCCTGCACAGGGATTGATCGTAGGGCAGAGATTGATGCACGTAATTATTTGAATGACTGGAAAAAAACAGGAATACAAAAAAATGGATGATCGAAGAAAAGTGAGTCGGGAGCCAAAATATTGTCTCGACAATGGTGTGGTTGGTGATTCATGGAGAATGTTTCGAATAATGGGAGAGTTTGTTGAGGGATTTGATACCATGTCAGCTCTTAATGTCCCTTCTGTGACCATTTACGGTTCAGCCAGGACGCCCGTTGATCATCCATGGTATGCAATGGCAGAAAATATTGCAGCTGGTCTTGTAAAAGAGGGCTATGGTGTGGTTACCGGTGGCGGGCCAGGAATAATGGAGGCTGCAAATAAAGGGGCAATGGAAGCAGGTGGAATTTCAGTGGGATTAAATATAGATCTTCCCCATGAACAGGCACTCAATCCGTATAGTAATTTATCCATACAGTTTAAATATTTTTTTGTTCGGAAAGTGATGTTTATGAAGTATTCCATGGCTTTTATTTGTATGCCTGGTGGATTTGGATCATTGGATGAGCTTTTTGAATCGTTGACTTTGATTCAGACCCGGCGAATAAAACCCTTTCCCATTATTCTTGTGGGGAGTTCGTTTTGGGTAGGTTTGATAGAATGGATTAAAGATCAGTGTCTTGCGAACGGAACTATCAGTGAAGATGACCTTGATCTCATATGTATAATAGATGAGCCGGACGAAATTATTGATTTTATAAAACGAAGAGTTGTACTTTTAAAACATACTTGATTTTTAGTAAATGTTCGGGTTGCAACTAAATTTGTAGTAAACCTGATAATTGTTAATGTTTGGATAGCGTCCCATTCTCGTTCATATTGGCCTGCGTAGGGTAAGCGTAGACTCCCGTGTATGCAAGTTATACGTGAGGAGGTTAATATGAACGAGAATGGGGTGCTAGTCGATATTTACTATTTTTAGTTAAAGGAGTAAGGCCATGGCCCAGATTGACGCGTTTTTTAAATTGATGAATGATGAGGGTGCTTCGGATTTACATATGGTAGCAGAGCAGCAGCCCATTCTGCGAATCCGTGGTGACATGGAACGTGTTAAGTTTAAGAAGATGGGAAATGAAGAACTGAAGGCCATGCTCTATGAAATATGCCCTGAGGATAAGATTAAGATTTTTGAAGAGCTGGGTGATATTGATTTCGGTTATGAAATCCCTGGTCTTTCTCGATATCGTTGTAATTTCTTTCGCCAGAAATACGGCATAGGTGCAGTTTTTCGTGAAATTCCAAGTGAGATTCTTAGCTGTGAACAACTTGGTCTTCCCAAGGTTATTTCCCGTCTTGCCTATCTTCCCAAAGGATTGGTTTTGGTTACGGGGCCAACAGGATCCGGTAAATCCACAACTCTTGCTGCCATCGTTGATGAGATCAACAAAAATAGAAAAGATCATGTCCTGACCATTGAAGATCCCATCGAGTTTGTTCACACCAGTCAAAAATGTATTGTCAATCATCGTGAAGTAGGGCAGCACACCAAAAGTTTCTCCGCTGCTCTTCGTGGTGCCCTGCGTGAAGATCCGGATGTTATCATGATTGGCGAGATGCGTGATCTTGAGACCATATCCCTTGCCATGGAAGCTGCAATGACCGGGCATCTGGTTTTTGGAACACTTCATACTTTAAATGCCATGAAAACAGTTGATCGTGTTGTTGAAATTTTTCCGGCAGATCAGCAGGGCCAAGTACGATCCACTCTTTCTGATGCTTTAAAGGCTGTTGTGTCACAGACTTTGTTTAAAAGGGTTGATATGAAAGGACGCTGTGCAGCGCTTGAAGTCCTGATTGCAACGCCTGCTGTACGAAATCTTATCAGGGAAGGAAAAACATATCAGATAGCCTCGGTTATGCAGACCGGTAAGAAGTATGGCATGCGGACACTCGATGACAGTATTATGGAATTTCTGGACAAACGTATGATTAGCGCAGATGATGCTTATTCCAATGCTGTTGAAAAATCAAAATTCTTAAAATTCTTAAGAAATCCACCTTCTGATTTCACTGAGGTGTAGGTCTTATAGAAAGTATTAAGATAAATGAGGCTTAATTCGCAGGAAAAGCAGAAAGTACAGGCTGCAAGCTCTCGTTTTTTTGCTATGGCTGCCACCTATTTTTTAGGTGTTTTTAACGATAACTTTTTTAAGCAGGCGGCCTTGCTTCTGGCGGTTCTTTCCGGATTATCAGGACTCCA
>DQVD01000183.1 GCA_015661935.1 Desulfocapsa sulfexigens
TCACGTTCGAGTATGATGGAAAGAGTGATCTGCAGGCCGCCTGTTCCCCAGCCTCTTGCCACTGGCATTTCTCGTGAGGCAAAGGCGACAATATAGCCTGGCAGTGCCACGGCTTTCAGTAGTGAACGCCTTATTTCCTTTTTGGCGTCTTCGTCAATAAAAGCAAAGGTGGTACTACTCATCTGTCTGCTCCTTTGCTGTTTTTAGTACCTGAAGATCCGCCTGGAAGGTGACATAATGAGGAAGTTTAAAATGGTTGGCAAAGCCGCTGGATTCAATACCATCCACATGATGGATGATTATTTCCGGATTGGTGGCAATATCAATTCCACCGACCGAGTATCCTTTGTGGTGCATGGCCATATCAAGGATGGACATGGCTATGGCCTTGGTTTCGTTAAAGCCGATACAAAAACCAAATCCTGTTGCCAGCCGGAGTTTTCCATCCTTTGGGTCATTGTTAAATGAGCCAATGGATTCGCAGGCAGTTGCGCGTATTTCACCAATCTTCACTTTGTTTCCAGTGAAGGGGTGGATGAATTCAACGGATAGATATCCGATACGCAGATCGCCGATGGTTGGATGCACATCTCCATAACCACGCATGGAAGTGTAGGCAAAAGCCAGCATTGCCCCGGTTTCCCCTCTGGACATAAGCTGCATTAAGGCACTGCGTGGATAGGGCGGCAGAGGAAAAGAACGGGATACGTCGAAGGGTTTTGTTTCCTTGTTTTCAAGTACTATGATCTGGTCACGACGGCGGAGACATTCCACACCACTTGGTGTTGAATCGTTTCCGGACAGGACTTCAGGGGGAGACGGGTTTGTCGTATCATTATCGACATGAGCATGAAAAAGCCTGATAACATAATCACAGGAGGGACCAAGTATCTGTCCGCCCTTGACATCTTTAAAGGCTGACGAGATGCGACGCAAGATCCGCATGGAATCACTGCTTACCTGTTCTGCTTCGCCAATCCGTCTACAGGTGGAGCGGTGAGCACGAAGATAAAAGGCAGCTTCAAGCAGATCACCGCCTGTGCGCCGCATGGCTTCGGCAGCGAGTTTTTCACTGTATAGTGCTCCTTCGCTCATGATACGGTCACAGGAAAAGATAAGGCCTTGCTGTAATTCCTCGTCACCAATTCCTTCAGCCGGGCTAATGAAATCACGAAATAATCGTTTGGATGCACGAATGGCATCACCACCGCCTTTGATGGCCACATAACTCAAACTATTTCCACCATGGTAGTGCGGGGGAGACCGCAAATCATATGAGTATCAGATAGGAAGTACATGTCCACACCAAGAGGGAAATGTTTGTTTTTTTGTGCCAGTAACTGAAGAAAACCAGTTGTAGCAGGGATTTTTGTTTCTTTTGTACCATCTATTCCAGGACCGCTCAGCTTCACCCGGGTACCCTCGTTGAGATCCTTGCAACGACAGATTAAAGTGGCGCTGAATTCGGGATTTTGTTGAACACCTGCTTTTGCATCCATAAGGATATTATCAAGCGGTGTATCCAGGAATAGATAATCAGCTTTCTTTGCTACTACTTCCTCAGAATTTGTCAGCGCCTTTATTATGTTCCAGTTTGTATCTGTCTGTTGGTAGAAATTTACCTCGGAGTACAGCAGCATTGCTGCCAAAGTCAGCAGGCTGGAATCAAAAAAAGGTGTTAGCGGAAAAATATCTCCCGGTCGTGCAAGGGCTTCAAGACAGTTACGGAAGTTGTTGCGATTGAGTTGTTCTATGTCAGTGTTTGTGCTCATAGTTGTTGTCATCTACAGTAAATATTCGGCTAGCCCCCCATAATCGTTCGAATCGACTGCTCGCATATGAACCAACATAGTTCGCAGGCGATTCGAACGACTATGGGCACTATCCAAACATTTACAATTCTGTGGTTCGTCCCCGTTCCTTACCTTCTATATTAAATCAAAAGAAACCCTGGTAGCGGCTACCTTTGTTTCAGTGTTTTGGATCTGTTGCTCATGCCGATCCTTACCCTGTTGAACGAGCCTGTCTATGGCCTTTTGTTCAACACCTGCAGCATAGGCAGCATCCAGAATGGCGAGACTGAGAGCTGATACCGGGGTCTCATCCATTACCATGGCCCAGCCATCCACTTCGTTTACCCGGACAATGGCGTTACTTACCAGAACTTCGCCTCCGTAAAATGTTCCCTGATTGACAGGGTCATCAACCGGTAGCATTAAGGTCTGGGCTGTGGGTTGTTGGATAATCTGCACTTTTTCCCGACATTTGATCTTTTGACAGAGGGAATAGATTTCATCCTGTTTAGCCTGTTGTAAATAGAAATTATGGTTTTCTCGTTTCATCAAATATACTTTATCCTGATCATTGTACTGAGCCTGTCTATAAGCCAGACTGCGATGACAATTTAAAATCCGATTATGCGGATTTTTTCATTGTGTTGTTGTTCGCATCATGAATCTTACTCATGATACCAGTTACATTATTCGTATTTCTCTTCAGGAATGAGGGTTCATTTTCATATATTGAATCAAGATTTCTGTTGAACAGCTCATGTGGTGTTCCGTCGAAGGATATGGTTCCTGAAGCTATGCCCAATATGCGATTGCAGTAATCACGAGCAGCACTTTAAGGGGCAAGTGCTGCCACCGGTTCATCGGCAAGGATGATATCCGGTTCCTAGGTAAGGGCCCTGACGATGGCTACTCTCTGCCGCTGGCCACCGGATAACTCATCGCAGCGTTTCCCCTATTATGCCGATGAATTCACCTTTTTTTACTTGAAGGTTAATCATGGTCGCTTTCTCCCTGAAAAACAGAATAAATTGTTTTGACATGTTCAGTGCTCCAGCAATAGTTGTTGGGCCAATTGATGATGGGGAAAATACAGGATGGTTGTTAGGA
>DQVD01000366.1 GCA_015661935.1 Desulfocapsa sulfexigens
GATAACACTACAGGAATATATTGATACCGTAACAACATGCAGAGAGCGGGTAGATCGGCTTACTGAGCAAATTCGACAACTGTCTGAGCAAAGCATATTAAACCCGTTGATTAAGGAACTTCAATCAATGCGTGGTATTCTGCATCCTCAAGGTTTTTGGAGTGACCACTCATTTCCCCACTCCTGTTTCAGGGCACGGGAAATAATCTGTTTTTCATAGAACTGAAGTGTATCTATGACCAGCTCTCGTTTTTTCTCAAGCTCCATGGCTGCGGGTGCTCTTTAGTGCCTTACCCGAGGTATTCATATCGGCGAGTTCGGTGGCGGATACCAGTTTCGCCCGGGGTTCAACCTTCCATATCTCAACAGGATCGGTTTTACCACGCAGTCGAATGGTTTTGGTAAGGCTGGTTTCGTAATGTTTATCCAGCAACAGAGAGTCGTGCAGATCCCGGGTAACAAGTACCTGACCTGCGGTTGCAATGGATGAAAGGCGAGCAGCAAGGTTCACAGAATTACCGATTACTGTATACTCCATACGCCTTTCCGAACCCACATTACCCGCAAGCATAACACCGGAGTTGATAGCAACACTAAACTCCACCGTAATCATTCCCTGATCCAGCCGTGTATGATTATACTCTTCTATTGCCCGTTGAATTTCAAGACCACAGCGAATTCCATTTATTCCATGTTCTTCATCATGAATGGGTGCGCCAAAAAGAATCATGGCGCAATCTCCTATATATTTGTCAATATGCCCCTTATGATCACCGGCAATCGTATCTATAAGGGTAAAATAATCGTTCAGGAGTTTGTGAAGGGCTTCCGGCTCAAGCTTTTCGCTGAGACGGGTAAAGCCTGCAATATCTGCGTACAACACCGTGGCTTCCACATAACTGCCCCCAAGGCGACTTTTCACATCATCCATCACAGTAGAGGCCACATCGTGAGAAACATAGCGGGAAAAAGTCTGCTCCACCTTCTCCTTTTTTGAAAGCCCTTCTGTCATGGTATTCAAGGAACGCATAAGCTGACCCAGTTCATCTTTGCGGTAATCCTTAAAACGAAACTGATAATTCCCCTCTGAAATTTCGTGGGTTCCATCCACAAGCTGCTGCACCGGACGTGATAATCGCCTGCCAATCAAAACAGCGACAACAACTCCAAAGCCAACCATAAGAACGGTAATCAGTAAAATTGTTCGCAAGGTGTTCTTATAAGCAGCACCCATAAAGGAGCGGTCAAAGGTGAGGACACAATACCCGACAGTTAAATCCTGGAAATTGATCTCACTAACATAAGAACTGAGATCAACGTGCTCCTGCTCGCCCAATGACCAATGCAGGGGATGAGCGGCGAGGATCTTCTCTGGATTCTTACTGGGTTGAATCCCGATGCTGGAAAGGAGAACTGATTGATCAGAATAAATGGAGACGCCCTCTATCCCTTCGTTGTAAACCAGATTAAAAGTGAGTTGTTCCACGACCTGAAGATCTCCAGCCAGAACAGGCTCGACAGCCGCAACTGCCAACTGATCGCCAAGTGCTGTTGCGTAAGCATCCGCCTGTTGGTCAAAAATATGGCTCTGATTTCCCAGGATAAAGAGACTGAGCAGCCCCATACCAGTAATAATGACGGCTGTCATTATTAATGCTAGCTTAACAGCGATTGACGGGGCAACGGCTCCTGTAAGAAAAGCAGGTGACTTTTGTGTTTTACTCTCTGTCTGCATATTTTTTTCGATCATACATTATGTATCAGCACCTGCGTTGTTTTTCTATAACAAAACCGGGAATTCTTCTTCAAACTGCAGGAAACCTTTACCGACAACCTACTCTTCTTGAGTATTACGCATCATTAATTTTTAAATATACACTGCCAGAGTAAAATTCACCAGAAACCACTTTAGTGGCTTACAGAACGATTTCTTGTTTTTTTCAAAGAAATTGCTCTGTAAGCCACTAAAAGGGCTCTATGTCCCCTGCCTTGAGTAGAACTACTCAATATAAAAAAGCAAAACCAAACCCAGTTCGAGACCTCTTACTGAGCTTTTCCCAGGGTGTTTCCTGATACAAATTGTATTCTACTTGCCGTCAAAGGCCATTCAAGGTAATCTGCTTCGTAATTATTCAGCAATGCTTCTGACACTCAAATCATAACATGCAACGACTATCCTATTCAAATTACCATTATCATACTCCAGAAGATGCAAGCTCTTTCTGGGGAAGACTATTCCCATCCTTCTCTTTTTACACAAGCTTTCTTGCTCAGATTTATTTCTCCAGTAGAAAGGCAAAACGCGGAGTATATGACGATGAAGCATGGTGGTTGTCGAGTTTCAAAGTACTTCAGGCTCTTGAACGAACCGGATTGCAGGTCTCAATAAGCGGTATAGAACATCTTCAGGCACTGAAAACTCCCTGCGTAATTGTTGGTAATCATATGAGTATGATGGATACCGTGGTCGTGCCAGCCATTGTTATCCAGGAAATACCTATGACCTTTATCATCAAAGAAAGTCTTCTGGATTATCCGGTATTCAAGCATGTTATGCGCTCGCGCAATCCCATTGCACTGGGCAGGAAAAATCCCCGGGAAGATATGAAAAAAGTATTCAGTGAGGGGCAAAAACGGTTGGAACAGGGAATATCTGTTACTGTTTTCCCACAGACCACAAGAGGGACAGATTTTAAGCCAAAACAATTCAACAGTATCGGAGTCAAACTCGCCCTGAAAGCAGGTGTTCCGGTTTTGCCCCTTGCCTTAAAAACGGACGCCTGGACAAATGGTAATCTTATCAAAGATTTGGGACGGATTCATCCTGATGTATCCACACACTTTGCTTTTGATGCGCCAATCACAGTGCAGGGAAAGGGAAAGGAAGCACACCAGCAGATCATTGATTTTATCAGCGGGAAGCTTAAAAGTTGGCAATAGATTCAAAGGCATCCGCAGCCAACCAGCCACTGCGACCAGCCTCATCCACAACCAGAACAAAGTTATTGTGGATTTTTCCGGGATGCAGCAGTCGTCCCTCCTGAATGGTACCAACGGAGGCAGCAGACTCAAAAGGTGATACCCTGAGCCTGGCATCGGCAACCACCACAACCCCATCATGCCAGTATTGATATTGGCCAATTATTCCTGAGCATGCCGTTGCAGTAATAAGTAGAGAGGCACTTGCAATCCCGTAGCGTGATGAGCGTTTCAATCGACCCCAAAATGGCAGTAGCAGGATTCCTGCAAATACAACAAAAGCAATTGCAGCCACTGCAATCCACTGATTCAAACCCAGCAAAGCAACAAAGCGCTGCCCAAAAGATTGTTCTTCCTGGAAAAGTCCTTTTTCTTTGCGTACAAGTTCCAGATTCCCTCGAATATCAGAGTCTCCCGGGGCGAGCCGTAATGCCCGTTCATAGTTGAGAATGGCTCTGCCGATTTGTCCGGCTTGAGCGTAACTATTTCCAAGATTGTAAAGAAGCGATGAGGATATTCCCTCCATAGTAAGTGAGTTAAATCCCTCAATTGCCTTTTTATAATCACCCTTGGTGTAGGCTGAAACAGCATCGTGAAACCGGACTTGCTGCACTTGTCCATCCGCCCACACACTCTGACTGCTAAACACCAGGACACAATAAAATCCGATAAAAAACTGATAAAAAGGTCTCATAGCAAAGCTTCCAACTCACTTTTTAAACGATCGGCAAACTCCTTCATCTCCTGCTGACTCAATTCCTGGCCACCATAGGCGCTTTCATCGGCCGCATGAAACACTGCAATCAGAACTGAATCTTCCGGAAGACGACTGCTTAAATCAGCAAGTGTTATGGCAGCTGCCGGAACATCCCAAACAAGACCAAGCTGCTCCTGAATGGTCTTTCGACAATTTTCCAGAAAGCCTCTTGTGTCGTTTGCCGCAAGACTCTGATCAATTTCCTTTACGCGCTGTTCAAAAAGATGTTTCATGGCCTGATTTCGTTGCAAACGCGGGTTATTGGCATAGCGTGCCGCACGTATTTTCATAATCACAGCCGTTGCAGCAAGCAAAAACACAAGTACACCAACAAGTTGAAACCACTTCCTTGCAAACAACGGGGTAAGTTTCTGGTCCATAGAGCCGGGAACAAGCTGCAGTGGAGCAAGTCCACTGATGGGCGGTTCCACAGCTTCTGCATTTTTTGCCGGTTCTTTCACCACTGTTTCAGGAACCTCTTTTTTAACAGGCACAGGCACTGCTGCCGCAGCAACGGCTCCCTTGATGAAAAGAGGAATGGGTTTTGAAGTCAAAGTCTTATACGCGGTAATAGCCGGGTCAAAATAGCTAAACTCTATTGGCGGGATCTCTTTTAATGTTGAGTCTTTAGCAACGAGTGCCTGCTCAAAAACCTTTTTCCCCTGTCCGGGGCCACCGTCTTTTAAAAACTCGGATGACGGGGTGTAAGTTTTCCAGCCTTTTTCCGTGCTTAATTTCGGGGCATGTACCCGA
>DQVD01000234.1 GCA_015661935.1 Desulfocapsa sulfexigens
TCATTAACCAGTCGTTTCATATCCTGATCAGCCTCATTGACTTCATTGAATGCGGGTTTAACCTGATCCGGCGGGTTGATATCCTGAAACTGTACTGTACCAATTGATAGTCCGGCCTGGAGGCCTTTCAGTTCTTTTTGGAGTTCAGCTTTCACTTCCGCTGCAAGCAGATCACGATTGGACAAGACATAATCAAAATCCATATTTCCAACGATTCTTCGTGTGGCACTCTCTGAAAGATCACGAACCGCCTGGCGAACATTTTCAATTTGAAAGAGATAGGCCTGTGGGTCACTAACTCTATACTGAACAATCCAGGCAACGTTAATAACATTCTTATCAGCTGTCAGCATCAGGGACTCCATGTCATAGCCACGGCGATCAAAGCTGGTTTTCTGCCCGGGATAGCGACTGCGGAATCCGAATTCTTCTTTTCGAATTTTTTCCACATCAACTTTATATAGGACGTCAATATAAGGAATTTTAAAATGAAGTCCTGGCTGGTCCGTCCGGTAGTACTGACCCAAACGTAAAACAACACCAACTTCTGCAGGATTGATTTTGTAAAAGGATGAGTAAACTCCCTGAAGCACCAGCACAATTAGAACAACGGCCAGCAGTTTGCCGATGGAGGCAAAAGGATTTGGGGGTGTTGTCTGTTGTGGCGTCTCTTGTCCCGGGGTTTTCCTGGGTGAGTCAGAGAAGTAATCCTGAAGTTTTTTTATAAGCTGGGCCACCATCTCTTCAGGTGTTTGGGGCTTTTTCTTTTTTCCCCATGGCGGCTGTTGATCCTGGTTGGGCATAAATGTTCTCTCTATAGGTAGAATTGTGGGTCAATAAATCGTCAATATCAACTAAAATAATAATTCTTCAGGGGAGCGCAATGTTTAATTTTAAAAATCTATTGTTACATAAGGGCAATCTTCCAGGCACTGAAGATTATTATCACTGAGGAGCAAAAGAGTATAGTCTGAAAGAGTATTGATTGTCGTAATCTCAAGAGTACTGGTCTGCAAAGGAACCACCCCCACGTCATACCGCAGCAGAGCCCGAAAAGGTGCGCGCCAAGATCTGTTCGTTCCCCAGAGCTGCCGATCATTGCAAGAAGCGCGGCTCCTGTCATAAAGGGTAGAACTTGCAGGTATCGTTTATCTGCTCGATATTCGCGACTGACCATGGTCAGCATTCCAATAATTGCAAACACAGCAGTGGAAAATCCAACAAAAAGATGATTGCTGCCATGGAGTGCAACGTTTATATAATTTGCAAGTGTTGCGGTAAACAGCATGGAGAACAGGCCAAGACCATTGCCGGTGAGTTTGCAGAAAAAGTGGAAGAGAAAGCCTCCAAAAAGACAATTCCCTAAAAGATGCACGGTGTCGGCATGAAGGGTGAGTGCTGTGATAAGTCGATAATATTCTCCATTTTGGAGAATGGCTTCAGCATCACCTGCACCTTGGATGAACCAGAAAGAATGGGCAGACCATGGGCCGGTGACCGAGTAAAGCAGTGCTAAACAGCCAATCAGCAACAGGGTAGGTGGCTGTAATAATGGGGTGAACTTATTTGCAGGTGCTATGGGTTTTGGGGGCCAGTTTCTGTTTTCGTAGAGATATGCCTGAATTTGAAACTTGGCAGCATGCAGATTCTCAGGAGATACCTGCAGGAATGTTTTTTCCGGAGTTTGACTTACCCGATGACTGATACCAACAGAAGACAAAACAAGCGAACAGGACATAACTTCATGCTCCTGGTCTGTTGCCAGCACAGTTTCGCTGTTTTCCGAATGAAAATCAGCTTTTTGGGAAAAATTTGGTCTATTTGAATTTGAATCATCCATGAACATAACTAAAGGGATAGTCACTGTTTGTATTTTTGGCAAATCAGGTTTTGTTTATTCGCGATTTTTCGCAGGCAACTTTGTATGATCTTTTGTTGAAAAGAAGGTACAACTGCCCTTGGACTTTGTTTGTGGTAAGCCGTTTTAATATCTAGCAGAAGAGTTAGAATCGTAGCAAAATAAAACTATATGGATTTGTTGCAATGTCAGAAATACA
Source organism: Desulfocapsa sulfexigens (assembly GCA_015661935.1). Lineage (GTDB taxonomy): Bacteria > Desulfobacterota > Desulfobulbia > Desulfobulbales > Desulfocapsaceae > Desulfocapsa > Desulfocapsa sulfexigens_A. Next base: position 2,058 of record DQVD01000234.1, read on the forward strand.
GGATCGCGTAAAACTGAGACCTTCCTGGAAGATCAGGTTGGGAAAAGAGTTTGAGGAGGAGTATATGCAAAACCTCAGACAATTTCTCATTAAGGAGAAACAGGCTGGGAAAACAATTTATCCTGATGGTGATGATATTTTCAATAGCATGAACCTGGTTTCCTTTGAAGACGTAACCGTTGTAATAATCGGACAGGATCCTTACCATGGCCCGGGACAGGCGCATGGACTCTGTTTTTCTGTGAAACCCGGTGTGAAAACACCACCGTCACTTGTCAATATATTTAAAGAAATTCATCAGGATCTTGGTATTGTAATAAGTAGTCACGGCTATCTGAAAAGCTGGGCGGAACAAGGTGTGCTGTTACTCAACAGCGTTCTTACCGTTGAGAGAAATAAAGCGGGATCCCATCAGGGAAAAGGGTGGGAACGTTTTACTGATACCATCATAAAAATATTGAATAAAGAGCATGCTGGATTGGTGTTTCTCTTGTGGGGCAGTTACGCCCAGCAAAAAGGGAAAATTATAGACAGGGAACGTCACTTGGTACTGGAATCTGTTCATCCTTCTCCCTTGTCTGCCCATCGCGGTTTTTTTGGTAAGCATCATTTTTCAAAAGCAAATAATTATTTGGAAGGTCAGGGGAAAACTGTGATTGATTGGTCGTTGCCGGAGTTGTTCCCCTGATTTTTTTATTCGAGTGGCAAATAAGTACAAGGTAAAAACGTAGTAAAGTTGCCAATTGTTCCATTTTCTCTGTGTCGCCTCACTGAGGCAGACCAGGGATACCTGGCGCACGAATTCGGAAGTATTGGAAAATAACGGCTATGTCGTGTGACAGCTTGCTAAGGACTGGGTAGTAACGGGGAGAATTATCTGAGATCTTTCACTCCGATAGTTAAAGTAATGAGTACCTTAGACGATCGTTTGTTTTTAATCATTCTACTTGTAACGTAACTGTTTTGGCAGGTTGTCAGAGTCCCTAGGAGGCTGTCCGAGAATAGGCATTTTGTTCAAAATCGAAGAATTTTCTAA
>DQVD01000316.1 GCA_015661935.1 Desulfocapsa sulfexigens
AATATTAGTTCTGTGGATGTAACCACGATGCCGTATCCCGGCTATCCCACAGATCTACAGGCTCAGTTTATGGCACTTATGTCGATGAGCAGCGGACTCAGCGTGATCCATGAGACTATTTTTGAGAATAGGTTTATGCATGTGGCAGAGTTGAAGCGTATGGGAGCTGACATTAAAATAGATGGCCGCATAGCAATGGTTAAAGGCTTGGAAGAAAATCCTCTAACTGGAGCGCAGGTTATGGCAACGGATCTGCGTGCAAGTTCATCTCTTGTTATTGCAGGACTTGCTGCAAAGGGTAGAACTGATATCTCCAGGATTTATCATCTGGAACGCGGGTATGAGGATATGGTCGGTAAACTTACTGGATTGGGTGCTACAGTATGGAAAGAAAATGAGTAGGTGTTTTTTGTATAATGAAGGTATTGTGAACAAACAGTTAAGTTATCAGTTGTTAGCTAAACACTATAACACCTATTGAGGAAGAGGAAGTGTAACTATAAATTTTGCTCCTCCAAGGCAAGATTTACCCACTTCAATAGTTCCGCGATGTTCTGAAATCATCTGCTTTACAATGGCTAGTCCCAGGCCTGTACCATCAACTCGTCTTGTGTAGAATGGTTCAAAAATTTTATCTTCTTTTCCAGGCACTATTCCGGGGCCATTGTCTTCCATGGTTATTATGACTATGTCTGTTTGCTCATTAACTTGAACTTCTTTTGCTATAATACGTATTTGCTCATCTCCAGGTGGAACAAATGCGAGGGCATTTTGTAACAGGTGGTTAAGGATAGTGAAGAGCTGGTATTGATCAGCCCATATGTCGACGATATCTTCCGTAAACAGTTCCAGTTTTATATTGCCGGGCCATTCAGGGGCCATCCTGGCTACTTCAATTACTTCTTCCAGGCAGCGTTTAAAGGAAAACCAGTCATTTTCAGCATGTTTCGGTCTGGCAAATTTCAGGAAGTCTGAAACCGTATTAGATAATCGGTTGGATTCTCTAAGAATGATTGCAACAAGCTCTGAATTTGCTTGATCTTGCGTCGAGTGCATCAGGCTAAGTTCATTTGCCAGAACCTGAGCAGAACCTGAAATCGCAGTTAAAGGGTTTCTGAAGTCATGGGCTATGCCTGCACTCATCCGACCGATAGCCGCAAGTTTTTCAGTTTGCTGCATCTGCTTTTCCAGGCGCTCAACTTCACTGATATCCTGAATGGTTATAACCTTACAATACTCACAGTGAGCCGTGGTATCTTCCCTTTTTCCGTTGTTTACAACTTGTGAGTACTGTAAATGGGCATAGGAATACCCTAAGCGAGTTTTTTCATTATCTTTCCGTATGATTTCAGCGGAATGGGGTGAACTCAATGCAGTGAAAGTGACATTTGGGAAAAAATCATGGAATTTTTCATACAGTAAATCCCTTGAAGAATAGCCTGTAATATGTTCTGCGGCATTATTGACTGAGGTGATCCGGTTTTCTGCATCAGTGGTAATAATACCAGTGGAGATATCATCAAAAATCTGTTTGTACAACAGGCTTAACCTATCATACTCCAGAACTGAGTCAGAAAGTGCGTCTTCTGTTTTGCGCAGTCTTCCTGCAAAGAGACTGCTGAGTATGGCGGCGAGAAAAAAGATGAGTCCATAAACCGCAAAGAGATTGAGGCTGGCAAAAATGTCCTGACCATTATTGTAGAAGGGTACTTTAAGAACAGCTGGAAAAATTTGATAATATTCAAGCAAAAGAACAGCGGCGTATTGCAGCGTAGCAGCGCCGGCAGCAAATATCCCTCCACGGCGTGGTATGATAAGTCCGCCTGCAATAATTGGAAAAAAGTAGATTGGGGGGAAAATCGAATCAGAACCACCAGTATAATAAACAAGAATGGAGACAAATATGGTATCCAGTAGAATTTGTTTCAGACCAAAACGCCGGGGAGGCTTTTGGGTTTTTAGTAAAATGAGGCCTGATGTAATAGAGGTGATGTAAACTACTAGAATGAATAAGAAGAGAAGGGCAGGTGGAAAGACTATAACATTGAACTTTCCTGTTTGTAGATAGGCACTTACTCCAAGAATCAATGTGTATAGAATAACACGAAGAAACAGCATCCAGAGAAGCTGATTAACAAGTAGTTTTTCGACAGTACTTCTACCAGAGAAGGCTTTGTTATCTGGAGATGGTGACATTCGTGATTATCCTATGCCATATTTTTTAACTTTATACCGAAGGCTCCTGAAACTGACTTGAAGAAGTTCAGCAGCACGCATTTTTGAGTTGCCGGTTTTTTCAAGGGCAGCAATGAGACATCTCTTCTCTGTTTCTGCCATAAGTTCTTCCAGACCCATATCAAAAAGTTCTTCTTCATTGGCAACCACCTGGAAAGGCGATACAGGTTGAGCTGTTTTGTCTATTTGTCCTGTACGGAAAGAAGAGAGGGTTAGGCTTTCCGGCAGGATAATATTGGATGATTCCAGCGCAACACCACGTTCTATAATATTTTCAAGCTCACGAACATTGCCGGGGAAATCATACTTCATCAATACTTCCATGGCATAGGACGACATTTCCTGCACTTCTTTTCCAAAAAGCTTTGAATATTTGTTAAGGAAGTAGGCAACCAATAGTGGAACATCTCCTTTACGTTCACGAAGAGGCGGAACACGAAGTGGAACAACAGCTAAGCGGTAGAAAAGATCTTCTCGAAACCTGCCTGCCATAATTTCTTCTTCAAGAATTCTGTTTGTTGCAGCAATAATACGTACGTTGACATTTTGTACCTGAACTCCACCGACGGGTTTAACTTCACGTTCCTGAAGGACACGCAGTAATTTGGTCTGGATAATAGGCGTGAGTTCACCTATCTCATCGAGAAAAGCTGTGCCATTGTCGGCGAGTTGGAACAGACCCTGTTTGTCGCTGATGGCTCCGGTAAAAGAACCTTTGGTATGACCGAACAGTTCACTCTCCATCAATTCTTCTGGAATAGCACTGCAGGTAATGGGAATAAAATTCTGGTCTGCCACCAGGGAGTGGCGGTGAATTGCCTGGGCTACCAGTTCTTTTCCTGTTCCGGATTCGCCATATATAAGGACATTTGCAGGAGTGATGGCAATGCGCTGGATCATCTCAAAAATCTTGACCATTTCACGGCTTTCACCAATGATCTCGGGGAATTCTGCAGAGATGGATTTAGCTTCTGCACTTTGCACACCTTTTGATGTGGCAGAAGAAATAACCGATGTGATCTCATCAACATTAAACGGTTTGCTCACATAATCAAATGCCCCGTTTTTCATTGCAAATACCGCGTCATCGGGTGAAGCGAATGCTGTGATCATAACAACCGGCAGGGCAGGGTGCTTTTCTTTTATACTGCTTAACAGCTCAAGGCCATCCATGCCATCCATGCGGATGTCGGTGATAACAAGGTTGAAAGTATGTTCTTCAATAACTTCGAGTGCCTGGAGGCCACCGGAGACGGTTTCCACCTGGTAGCCTTCTTTGATAAGGAGGATCTTGAGGAAGTCACGCATGCTGCGTTCATCATCTACAACCAGGATTGAAGTCATGTGTATTTCTATGGTGTTTGAGGAGAGTGTTCGTTCATTTGTTCTGTTATATTAAATGTACCGCAAAGGAAATCATTTTTCCAATCCTTAAATCTTAAAGGCTTCAAAATCTCTTACCATTTGCTCTTTCTTTTTTTTACTGAGTTTTTTTATCCGATATTCTCTTTTGCTTGCTTCAGAACGAGATACTGATTTTTCTTGATACACCAGGCTGACTGGTCTACGGCCCCGAGTATATTTTGCTCCTTTGTCATTGTGATTGTGCTCGTGCAGGCGCTGGGTGAGATCGGTCGTAATTCCTGTATATAAAGATGTATCACTGCAACGAAGTATATAAACAAACCAGGATGGGGTAAGATCCGGCATTAAAAAATCTCTATGAAAAAGAATAAAAAAAGGCCCATAATATTTTCCTGGGAACGGGGAAGTTATTTCGTCCCCGTTCCTTAGCTAAGAAGATACTATGAGCCTTCAGGAACTGCTCAGATTTTAAAACAACCTTTATTTCTTATGGGTTGCTCTAATGGTTCCGGCAAGCTCTTTTACTTCACCAAGATCTTCCATCATCATGTTCCATCCATACCAGTAGGCATAATCAGGGTTAACATGAAAGAATGCCTGGTAAGCCCGCATGCGGTGTTTCATATACATACGTAC
>DQVD01000144.1 GCA_015661935.1 Desulfocapsa sulfexigens
GCCGCTGTCCCACCCACACCCCCATGGACCATGCCATAAGAATGACTTCGTTGTATTCACCAATCAGCCTGCCCAAGTTCTGACCAACACTGAGATCAGCATAGTCATAGAACATGAGAACATTCCACTCATGACTTGCAAGCGGTCTAAAAGGATGTTCATCCATGCCCCAGCCATTACAGAAAAAGATTAGTTTAGTATTCTTTTTTTGATGAAGCCATTTACTTCTCACTATCCGCCCCTGCTGCCATTGCAGCTATGTGAAAGGGAAGTTTCTGTAAATCTTTCCATTGCATATTGGCACAGATCGAAAAACGAAACCTGGCTGTTCCTTCAGGCACTGTCGGCGGACGAACAGGCAGGACAAGATAGCCAAGTTCCTGCATTTGTTTTGCCTGTTTAAGGGCAAGACCGTCCTCTCCTATCAAAACGGGAACTATATTGGTAGATCCGCCTGTTGCGATCCCTTTTTCTGTTAGTGCATGACGCAACTGTGTTGAGATTTGTTGTAAATGGTGTCGTTCCCTGTTCATCGTAAGCATGTGCTGAAAAACAAATCTATTCCAGTTTATAGTCACAGGAGGTAGACCCGTTGTGAAAATAAAAGACCTGCTGTGATTCACTAAATAATCGTGTATCTCTTTTGAACAGCAGACAAAAGCTCCAATGGAAGCCAAAGCTTTACCAAAGGTTCCCACCAGAAAATCAATCTCCTGCAACACACCTTTTTCTTCTGCCTTCCCCAGGCCTTTTTTCCCATAGACACCAACCCCATGGGCCTCATCAAGATACAATCTAACATCAAATTCATGTTTCAACTCAATCAGGCGATCAAGTTCTGCTTCGTCTCCATCCATACTGAAAACAGACTCAGAAACAATTACCACCTGATCATATTGCTTCCTGTATTTTGTAAGCAGGTCATGAAGCTGCGCATAATCACCATGTCGAAAACGTTTATGGTCAGCCCTGCTAAGTTGCAGACCATCATGAATGGAGGCGTGATTAAGTTTATCAGAAAGGATCAGGTCACCCTTGGCAAACAGAGCTGGCAGAATGCCAATATTTGCATGATATCCTGAATTAAAAAGCAGGACAGATTCACTTTCGTATGCACTGGCAAGCTCGTCTTCCAGATAATGGGAAAGGGGAAAATCCCCGGTGAGCAATCTTGAAGAGGCAGCAGCAAACCCGGATTCCCCACTTTCATTATAATCCAGTCCTTGATAAAAGCGTTGCCGCAGTTCAGTATCCTGGCCCAAGCCCAAATAATCATTCGAACTGAGATTGAGAAGAGTATGCCCCTTATAATTTACAATGCCGGCACCGCACTGTTTCATGGGAAGCAACTCCCTTAAACGACCTTTCGCTTTCAGCTTATGGAGTTTTTTTCCGTATCGGGAACTCACCTGCTCTGTTCCTCCTCAAGTAGATCACAAATGGCCGCAGTCAACACAGCCAGATCTTCCTGCTCCATACAATATGGGGGCATAACATACACAAGACGACCAAAGGGGCGTACCCACACTCCTTTTTCCACAAAGGCTGGCTGAAGACGGCCCATATCGACGGGTTCTTTCATCTCAACCACGCCAATTCCTCCTAAAACCCGGACATCAGCAACATTTGTAAACACCGAACAAGGAGCAAGTCCTGTTCGCAATCCCTTTTCAAGCTTACAAACATTTTTTTGCCAATCTGATTCAAGCAGCAAATTCACAGAAGCATTTGCCACAGCACAGGCAAGGGGATTAGCCATAAAGGTCGGACCATGCATAAACACACCCGGATCACCTTTTGAAATCATCTCGCCAACTTTTCTGCTTGCCAAAACCGCTGCCAGGGTCATGTATCCGCCGGTAAGCGCTTTTCCCAAACAGAGTAAATCTGGAGCAATACCCGCGTGTTCACAGGCAAAAAACTTTCCACTGCGACCAAAACCGGTTGCAATTTCATCTGCAATCAGCAAAACATCGTAGTGATCACAAAGCTCCCGTACCCTTCGTAAATATTCAGGATGATAAAATCGCATACCTCCTGCCCCCTGTACTATGGGTTCAAGAATTACAGCGCAAAGGGAACCATGTTGTTCTTCAATACGTTTTTCAAAGGAGAGTATGTCATTGTCATCCCATTCATCACGAAAAGTGCATTCTGGTCTATCGGCAAAAAGATATTCAGGCAGAACACCTTTAAAAATTTGATGCATTCCATTTACAGGATCACATACCGACATACAGTGAAAAACATCTCCATGATATCCGGATCGAATGGTGAGAAATCGTTTTTTAGTGGCCTTTCCCGCTGCATAAAAATATTGAATAGCCATTTTCATGGCAACTTCCACAGCAACAGACCCGGAATCTGCAAAAAAAACCAGTTCAAGCGGATCGGGAGTAATTTCAACAAGAGTACGGGCAAGATTTACTGCAGGTTCATGAGTGAGCCCACCAAACATCACATGAGATAACTTCGCGGCCTGTTCCTGCAAAACAGCAGTGAGCACTGGATGATTATAGCCATGAATAACAGACCACCAGGAAGCCATACCATCAATCAGTTCTCTTCCATCGGTCAAGCGAATGCGTACGCCAGATGCTGACTCCACAGGATATATTGAAAGAGGATTGTTTATGGAGGAATACGGGTGCCAGATATGCTGCCGGTCAAAGGCAAGAAGCTCATCGGATGTCATTTCGTGTTTCCGGTTACATCAAAACCAAGTTTTATAAACTCCATAAGATCTTCAGACACCCCTGCCCCGGCAGTGGTAAGATAATCGCCAACAATCGCACCATTTGCTCCTGCTGCAAACATCCTGTACTGATCCTTCCCGAACCGGCCACGGCCGCCTGCAATACGAATTACAGCACGAGGATTGACAAACCGAAACAACGCGATACATCGCAGAACATCATTGAGAGAAATAGCATCAATAGTTGCAAGTGGAGTGGATTCAATGGGGCTGAGAATATTGAGAGGAATGGAAAGTACACCAAGAGCACGCAATTCAAAGGCGAGCTGCAGGCGATTTTCCAGAGATTCACCCAGGCCGATTATTCCGCCGGAGCAAAGATCCATCCCTGCCGCTCTTGCAATTTTGAGCGTTTCCACCTTTTCAGCCCAGGTGTGGGTGGTACAGATGGAAGGGAAAAACTCCCGGCAGGTTTCAAGATTGCAGTGATAACGCCGGACTCCAAAAGAAACCAGTTGCGCGGCAGTTTCTTCTGTAAGGAACCCCATGGATGCACAAAATTGAAGCTCAGTCTCATCATTAATTGCAGAATACAACTCACCCATGCCATCCATCTGAGAGATGCTCAGACTTCGTCCTGCCGTAACTAAAGACAAACGGGTAACACCATATGCATCATTTTCTCTGGCCTGGCTTATGGCTGTGTGGGACTCGATCTGTTCGTAAATGGTAATATTCGTATTATGATGAACAGACTGAGCACAGTAACGGCAATCTTCAGAGCACTTACCCGAACGGGCATTAATAATAGAACAAAGATCAAAACCTGCCCCGTGAAAATCACGGCAAAGCATAGCTGCTGCATCACATAAACTTGTGAGTTTGGCCTTTTGAGCAAGCTCTAGAGCCTGATCAAAGACCAGTTCACCACCATCTTGTATGATTTTTATACAGTGTTCTATCATTTAAGACCAAAAGGTGAATGAACTATCAGGAAAACATCACACCAGTTTGTCCATACACTTGGCAAGCCCTTCAGGGGTGTCAAACTGCAACGCCTGGTACTTATACCCTTTCGGAGCAATCTTCCGCATCATTCCTTTAAGCACAGTTTTTGGGCCAACTTCAATAAAGGTATCAACACCTTCATTGATCATGGTGCTGATAATTTCAAACCAGCGGACACGAGAAGCAATCTGACTGGCCATCATATTTTTGATTTTACCGGTATCCTGTTCCGTGCCTGCTGAAACATTAAAATACACTGGGGTTACAGGTACTTTAAACTCCACTTTGTCCATAAACGCTGCAAAATCAGGAACTGCATTGGCAACCAGCGGGCTGTGGTTAGCAACACTTACCGCAAGAGGAATAACTCTGGCGCCATTCTCAGCTGCAACTTTTTCAACCGCGTCAAGTCCTGGTACGGAGCCTGAAATCACAATCTGCAACTCTGTGTTATGGTTCGCCGCAGTGACAATTCCTGCGTCGCTGCAATCGGCTATAATTGCTTCAACTTCTTCGATGGTTTTACCTAGCACTGCACGCATTCCACCTGGATTCGATTGTCCTTCACGTTCCATCAGAGCACCACGCTTAATTACAAGACGAATGGTATCTTCTACAGTTAAAACACCTGCTGCACAAAGGGCCGAATATTCACCAAGACTATGACCTGCAAAACAGGCTGCAGATAGTGTATCACCCCATATTTTTTTCAAGCCCTGATAACAGATCAGATTAGTCACGGTAATGGCAGGCTGGAGATGGACAGCCCGTGTAAGCTCTTCCATTGGCCCTTCCTGACAAAGCTTTTCCAGGGGAAAATCACAAACAGAGGCCGCCATTTCCATGATGGCTGCACAATCACTATCTGAATCTATAAATCCACGTCCCATTCCTAAAAACTGTGATCCCTGACCGGGGAAAAGTACTGCAATTTTCATATTACTTTTAGTCCTGTTTGAGTTTCTTCTGTCGTTCTTCAAGAAAATTCGCCAGTAGAAAAAGAGCCACACCCACAGTAATTGCGGAATCGGCCACATTAAATGCAGGCCAGTGATGGCCCGCCACATAAAAATCCAAAAAATCCACCACCGCACCAAAACGGACACGATCAATCACATTTCCAATGGCCCCCCCTGCAATCAAAGCAAGGGCCGGACCATAGAAACGATGATCTTTTCTCATCCGAAACCATGCAATACAAATGAACACCAAGGCAACAGATGCCAGGATCAGAAAAAAATAGTGCCGCCAGGCCGCAGTTACTCCTGCCAGAAAACCAAAGGCTGCACCTTTATTGGTAAGATAGGTGAGGCTGAAAAAATTCGGAATGATCTCCAGAGATTCATAGAGATGAAAACTCTTTACAACCCAGATCTTTGTCAGCTGATCAAGCACTATCACCAGCAGTAGCAGAAATATCGAAACAAACAATCCCGGCTACTCCTCTATATCCATTGCAAGTACGACATTCAAACAACGCTCGCAAAGCTGAGGATGATCAGCATTACTGCCTACAAAGGAATCACGTGTCCAACAACGCTCACATTTTTCCCCACTCGCAGCACGAACAGCAACAGCAAGTTCAGGAATCTCCTCACTGACAAGAAAATCAAGCTCAGCAATACTGTTCCTGTCTTCACAACGAGTGAGCTCCGAGATAATGCAAACATCTTTTACCTGATCCCACTCCTGTTCGATAAATGCCGCCCAATCACCAGTTACTTCAATTAGTACTTCAGCTTCAAGAGGATGGCCGATGACTTTTTCACGTCGCGCAGCTTCCAGAGCTCTGGTGATCGAAGAGCGCACCAGAATCAGTTTATCCCAGCGCTCTTCCTGTGCAGTATCAAGCCTTTCAGGGGCAGCCGCAGGAAACTCTGTGAAAAAGATACTCTCTTTCAAGGGAGCCTTCCCATCAAGATGCTTAAAATGTTCCCAGGCCTCTGCAGTGGTAAATGTCAATACCGGACTCATTAATTGCAGCAACCCACCTAGTATCTCATACAGGACTGTCTGGGCAGAACGACGCAAAGGCGAATCAGTACCTGAACAGTAGAGCCTGTCTTTCAAGATATCAAGGTAGAACGCACTCATGGTGGTGCCGCAAAAATAGTTCAAAGCCTGATGAATGGGATGAAACTCATAGTTTGCATAGGCTGTGGTTACTTTTTCCCGCAATGCTTCAAAGCGGCCAAGTGCCCAGCGGTCAATCTCTTCCATCTTCTCAAATTCAACTGCATTAACGGATGGATCAAAGTCTGCTACATTCCCAAGCATATAGCGAATGGTATTTCGTATTTTCCTATAGCTGTCTGCAACCTGGTTAAGGATTTCATCGGACACCTTCACATCATCACGATAATCTTCACTCGATACCCAGAGACGTAGAATCTCCGCACCAAATTTCTGAATTACTTCACTCGGCGCTACCACGTTACCGATGGATTTGGACATTTTCCTGCCCTGCCCGTCCACAACATAACCATGGGTTAAAACTCCCTTATATGGTGCACGTCCGCGGGTTCCGACAGATGTCAGCAGGGAACTCTGGAACCAGCCACGATGCTGGTCGCTCCCCTCAAGGTACAGATCAGCCGGTGATCGCAACTCTTCACGCTCTTCAACAACAGCAGCATGGGAACTTCCGGAGTCAAACCAGACATCAAGAATATCTTCTTCTTTCTCAAACTCGTTTTCACCACAGGCGGAACAGGTACACCCCTCTTCCAAAAGCTCGGAAAGTTCATGGCGGAACCAGGCATCTGCTCCTTCCTTGCGAAAGAGTTCATCAATCCGTGCGACCAGTGCTTCACTTTTTACAACTTCACCACAAGCCTTACAGCTTATAACGGTAATGGGCACGCCCCATGTACGTTGACGGGATAAGCACCAGTCAGGACGATTTTCCACCATGGAGTGAATACGCTGCATTCCCCATGAGGGTGTCCACTGAACATTTTCAATTTCAGTCTGTGCCTTTTTCTGAAGACCATTGATCTCCATGGAAATAAACCACTGAGGTGTTGCCCGATACATAACAGGTTTTTTACAACGCCAGCAGTGCGGATAACTATGATTAATGGAATCCTCATGGAGCAAAGCACCGCTTGCGGCCATATCTGCATTAATGACTTTATTGACAGCAGGAACCTGCTGGCCGGCATACTTGCCAGCCTCTTCGGTATAACGTCCTTCATTATCAACTGGAGAAAGAATTTCAAGATCATAACGAAGACCTGTCAGGTAATCGTCGGCACCATGCCCCGGAGCTGTATGGACACAACCGGTTCCAGCTTCAAGGGTCACATAATTGGCGAGTACCATCAGTGAGTCACGATCCATAAAAGGATGGCGGCATTTACGTTTTTCCAGGCCTTTGGCGGAAAATGTGGCAGCAATTGAATAGTCACTGATCTCCATTTCTGCCATCACTCCCTCGACCATTTCTTTGGCGAGAATCAGTGTTTCTTCACCCGTTTTTACTGCTGCATATTCAAAATCAGGATGAAAGGCCACAGCAAGGTTTGCAGGAAGTGTCCAGGGAGTGGTTGTCCAGATAACAACAGATACCTTATCACCGGTAAGCGCCGGATCAATATCAGAGAGATCCTCGAGAACGGGAAATTTCACATAAATGGAAGGAGAAGTATGATCGTAATATTCAACCTCAGCCTCAGCTAAAGCAGTGGTACAGGTGGAGCACCAGTACACCGGTTTTTTATTACGGATCACAGAACCTGACAGCAGAAACTTATTAAATTCCCGTGCAATGGTTGCCTGATAATCATAGTTCATGGTGAGATAGGGATTATCCCAATCACCAAGAACACCTAAACGCTTGAACTCATCCTTTTGGATCTTAATCCATTTTTCTGCGTACTTACGACAAGCGCCACGTTTGGAAATCTTGGGGATACTATTCTTCTTTTCACCAAGTTCCTGATCCACATTGTGCTCAATGGGCAAGCCATGGCAATCCCAACCGGGGATATACGGTACCTGAAATCCTGACATCCGCCTTGATTTGAGGATAATATCTTTTAAAATTTTATTAAAAGCTGTGCCTAAATGAATATGACCATTGGCATAAGGAGGGCCGTCATGAAGTACATACAGAGGTCTTCCTTCTGCGTGCTCCTGAAGCATTCCGTATAAATCTTCTTTTTCCCAGCGTTTAAGATACTGAGGCTCTTTCTGATTCAGATTGGCCTTCATCTTAAACTTTGTCTGCGGCAGATTCAGGGTATCCCTGTAATCCATAACTCTCTCCTTAATTCAAAGACTCACTCAAAAACAAAGTAAGACTCTGAGATTTCTTAATTTATCTTCGACCAACCCTAACTATTCGGTTTCAGCATTCAATATAAAAGATTGTAAAACTCCCAAAAATACCAATTGGGGGTGAAGATGCAAGGAAAATTGGTAAATATCATTAAAGCCAGCTTTAAATTTGACAACAGCGAATGCCTTAATTACAATAAAAAGGTTGCATACTTACTGAGTCTTTTTTCAATAAATACAATATAGAGATCAAGCATGACTAAAATTATTGCCATGGCCGGCAAAGGCGGAACAGGTAAAACCACAACTTCGGCCCTGTTGACCAGGTATTTACTTAAAAAAAAGCTTACACCTTTCCTGCTCGTTGATGCAGATGCCAATGCCAACCTCAACGAACTTCTCAACCTCGATGTGGGCGTCACCCTTGGTCAGATCAGAAAAGAATTAAAAGGCGAACTACCTCCCAACGTGAGCCGCGATCAGTTTATGGAACTGAAGATCCATCAGGCACTCATTGAAGAGACAGGATTTGATCTGCTTGTTATGGGCCAGCCCGATGGCCCCGGATGTTACTGCGCCGCAAACCAGTATCTTGCTATGACCATGGACAAGCTCTCTGATAACTACAAATATATTATAGTAGATAATGAGGCCGGCATGGAGCATCTTAGCCGTATGAACATGCGCTCCATTGACTACCTGCTGGTCACCTCTGATCCGTCAGCCCGGGGAATCCTCACAGCAAAACGTATTTCTGATATCACTGAGCCCTTAGGTCTTGAAATCAAAAACCAGTACCTGCTCATTAACCGTGCCCCCCAGCCGCTGCCTGCCGCCCTGCAGGAAAAGATTGACGAAGCAGTTGCAGATTCCGGCATGGAACTTGGCGGAATTATCCCTTCAAGTGATATACTTATCAATCAGGAGCTCAGTGGTGAATCGTATCTAAACCTTGCTGATTCAGATGATATTGTGCTCACAATCAATAAAATCTTTGACAAAATTTTGTCTTGACAGGTAACGTGTCTACTCAAACACCCATGGCAGAGAACATGAATTCGGACAATACCATGATTGAAATGATCAAGGTTAGCCGCACCTATAAACCGAATATAACGGCTCTTTCAGATATTTCCTTTTCCATTAAGACAGGGGAAATGTTTTTTCTTATTGGAAGAAGCGGGGCCGGAAAGACCACTCTTTTAAAACTCATCTGCAACATGGAGGTCCCCACAAAAGGACTCATCGAAGTTGCAGGCCATAACATTAATCAGCTCAAGGGAAATGACCTTGCCCACCTGAGACAGAAAATAGGGGTCGCCTACCAGGATTTCAAACTCCTTAGCGACAGGACAGTGGCTGAGAATATCGCCATTTCCATGGAGGTTTCCTGTAAAAAACCACGAGCCATTAAACAACAGGTTCGTGATCTGCTCGACCAGTTACTACTGACTGACAAACATAACACCATTACCAGCGAACTATCTCGTGGTGAACAGCAACGCGTCGCTCTTGCACGGGCTGTTGCGAATTCACCTCGCTTAATTCTGGTAGATGAACCCACTGGAAATCTGGATGCAGCTACTACCAAACAGGTTATGGATCTTCTTAACCGAAGCAAACAGTCTGGTGCCACCATTGTTATTGCAACCCACGATGCCTCCATCTATCAACAAAGTAAACATCGGGTTATGGAACTTCAGAACGGAGCTATCCATTCCCTGACAAAAGGGGCGTAATAATGAATTTCTGGTTTGCAGTTTTCAGACAAGCGGGACGAAACCTGAGACAGACCTGGACATCCCAGCTTATGACATTTCTTACTGTCAGTCTCTCTGTGCTCATCTTCGCTTTTTTCTATCTTATTTACACCAATATGCTTGGCGCAGGAGACAGATTAAGTGATGACCTTCGCCTCATTGTCTACCTTGAAGAGGAGCCTGGCACCGAAATGAAAGAGCAGCTCCGTCGTAAAATTGAAAACTTCGACGATGTTGAGGAAATCATCTTTATTTCAAAAGCTATGGCCTATGAACGATTTGCTGCACAGCTTGGCGACGATTCCGATGTACTTGCCGACATGCCTGAGGACTTTCTCCCGGCCTCCATTGAAGTTGTACCGCTACAGACTCTTCGTGGTTATAATCAGATAAAACTTTTTTCAGAATATCTGGCCAGCCTGCCCGGTACAGAAAAGGTGCAATATGGTCAGGAGTGGGTAGAAAGGTTCTATTACTTTACCCGCCTGCTCACCATTGTTGTACTGCTTAGCGGAACACTTCTCATCCTCACCGCCACCTTTATGGTTGCCTACACCATCAGGCTTACCATCATGGGACGCCGGGATGAGCTGGAACTTTTGAAACTGGTCGGAGCGACAAACAGCTATATACGAACTCCATTTCTTATTGAAGGAATTCTTCAGGGATTTATGGGATCCATTATTGGCCTCTCGGCTCTCTATGGTTTATTCCGCTGGATCAGCCTCCATTTTGCAGGCCCCGGAATCCTGAATCTTTTTCAATTCAATTTTTTCTCGTTCCAGGTAACACTTATAATCGTTCTTGGTTCTATTTCTCTCTGTAGCCTTGGCAGTTACTCGTCCATCCGGAAATTTTTAAAAATTTGACGTTTTATGTTTTTTTTAAGCGCTAACACTCAACATTACAGGAACTCCATTTACAAACAGGTTCTTGTTCTCTTTCACTGTCTGTTCTTTATTATTCTGCTTACCCCTTCCATGAGCCCCGCCAAAACAGACCGCAAGGCTGAAAAACAGCAAGTCGAAAAAGGCATAAAAAAATATCGCATCAATATAAATACATTGCAGGAAGCAATCACTTGGCAGAAAGACCGGATTGAGTCTTCGGAATTACAACAGCGAAACCTTCTCGATGAACTGGCCAGTATCGATGCAAGACTCCTTGCTCAGATGAAAAAACTACTCCGTTTTGAAGCTCAGGTTACCAGGCAGGAAGAGCTGATAAGCAAAAAAGAAATTGAATTACAGGGCTTCATTGCTTCCAAACAAAACGTCCAGAATCACCTCCAGAAGAGAATCAAAGCATATTACAAAATGGGGAAAATTGGCATTGCCAATGTGGTTTTTTCCACAAACAGTATGCCGCAAATGCTGCAATTCAGAGATTCTTTTGCCAGCCTGATCGATTATGACAAGAGCCTTCTTGATGAATACCGAAAATCCATCGATACATTGCAACGGGCCCAAACAGCATTAAACCTGGAAAAAGTTGTCCTTGAAGATTTCATCACTATTGCCAAAGAAGAGCAGGCTGCGACCAACACGATCAGACTTGAAAAGAAAGCTCTTTTCAACCAGATAAAAACCCAGAAGGAATTACATGAACAGGCTGTTAAAGAAATGGAAAAGGTTGCCGATAACCTTGTAACTTCCCTTCAGGCGCTTAAAACAAAAAGTAAGCTGCTTGATCAGGGATTTTTGCTGGATAAAGGTACACATCCGGCTCCCATAAAGGGTGAAGTTATTACACGCTTTGGTGAAGAACATAAAAATCGACTTGGGATCAGTGGAAAAACCACCGGCATCACCATTGCGACCCAGGGCATTAACAAAGTCCATACTATATTTGATGGAGAAGTCAGCTATGCCGAATACCTCTATGGTTACGGAAACACGATCATTATCGACCATGGTTTTCAATATTTCTCTATCACTTCACGCCTTGATAAACTTTTGGTACAAAAAGGTGACACTATCCTGCAGGGTGACACTATTGGACTCACCGGAGATACCGCGACACTCATGGATGAAGGGATCTATCTTGAGATTCGCCAGGGTTCCAGGCCGCTGGACCCCCTTCAGTGGCTTGACAAAAACGACCTGATTCTGCCATAATAGCTAACCCTGTTCAGGAAGAAAGACAGTTCACTGGATAAGTGCCTTATCCAGTGAACTTAACAATATTTCCGCTGAACCGGGTTAACCAGAAGGTACAAAAAGATGGAAACTTTTTCCGTAATGCTGTCCGCTATCAGCCTAAACACTTTCAGGATACTTACCTTTAATAAAAATTTTACAAATCTAACGGGAACCACGTGAAAATATCAGCGACCATTTTCTTTATCTTCTCACTTATCATAGGTCACAACTCCATATCACTGGCGGCAATCTCCCAGGACCAACGGGAAGCTACCTATAGGCAACTGGAGGTCTTTGCAAATGTACTAAGCATCTTACAAGAAAATTACATTGATGAAATTGATGCCGACGATACCATCGAAGGTGCAATCAGCGGCATGCTTCTCTCACTCGATCCACATTCATCCTATCTGACCGCAGATGACTTTAATGAACTGCAGAATGAAACCCGTGGGAGTTTTTCAGGTATCGGTATTGAAATCACTGTTCGCGACGGAATTCTAACCATTATCTCCCCCATTGAAGGAACCCCGGCAGAGCAGGCCGGACTCCAGGCAAAAGACCTCATCGTAAAAATAAATGGAAAAGCCACCAGGAATATGCCATCCCTGGAGGCTATCAAACAGCTGAGAGGTCTCAAGGGGAGTGAGGTGACACTATCCATCTATCGTGACGGCTGGCAGGAATTGAAAGAATTTACCATTATTCGGGATATCATCTCACTCCACAGTGTAAATGGTCTCTTTCTTGAACCCGGCTTTGCCTATGTGCGTATTACTAATTTCCAGCGCAAGACCACAAAAGACGTCAAAAAACTCCTTATTAAACTCGAAGAGGATGAGCTGATTAAAGGATTAATCCTTGACCTTCGAAA
>DQVD01000049.1 GCA_015661935.1 Desulfocapsa sulfexigens
CAATCATCACATGTGTAAAGTTGACGTGCTTCCCTGCTGCAAGTCACATATTTTTTAAACTCCAGGCATAAGGTACTTTACATTTTGGACAATAAAAATGCTGGGACAGGTCTTTAATTCCATGCTTTCTCTGCGCTCCGGAAAAAATGACACACCTCATCTGGGGCTTGGCCTCTATATTGTTCGCTCCATTGTTGAGCATCATCAGGGAACGATTCTGGCTGAAAACATAGATGGGGAGAAAAACGGCGTCTGTGTTATTGTTAACCTACCTCAACGAATATAACCATCCAACCTGCACACACACTTTAATAATGGCATTCCTTTATCAAGATTCAAACTGGCTGGCTGTCAACAAACCCTCAGGTATCTCGACCCACAGTGCCTATGAAGGTGATCTGGGGCTGGTTGAGTGGCTTTTGCTTCACCATGATCTACGGGTACATATCTGCTCACGCCTTGATAAAGGCACAAGCGGGGTGTTGCTCTTTGGACTAAATCCAAAAGCTGTGGCCAAAGCACAGGTCATCCATGAACAGGAACTGGCACAAAAAACGTATTTTTTCATCGCAGGAAAGAGTTCCAAAACATCATGGATCTGCTCAGATCCTCTTGATGGCAAACCCTGCAAAACGCATTTCAATAAAATTCAGGAAGGTTCAGTATACGCTCTCTATGAGGCACTCATCCATCGCGGCAGAACCCATCAAATCAGACGCCATGCTGCAGCATCCGGTATTCCTCTTCTTGGAGATAGCGAATACAAAGGGCCTGAATTCTCAAGATTATGCTTGCACTGCAGCAAAGTAGACTGGCCGGAAATAGATCACGTTTTGCGGGTTGATCCACCACACTGGTTTGGTCTATGTCTCAACGGTGTTTCTGAAGAAGTCACAAGCCTTGCAATTGCTGAAAAACGACATCCTTTTTTATCCGGAATTACAGATTGCTGCAGACTTGTTCACCGGGGGGAGTTTTCGGAAAATATAGCTATTGATAAATATGGTGAATGGCTTTGCGTCACAGGATTTGACGAATCATTCCCAGCAAAGCAGCTCCTCTACAAAATGCAGGACCTGCTTGATTCACTATCGCATTCCTGCGGCTGCCAAGGGGGAGTGGTAAAAACCAATCTTCGAGATCCCCATAAGCGAAAGCTCTTTGCAGATATTGCCACCTGGGGAAAAGCAATTCCTGACTCTTTTCTCGTACGCGAACATGATCTGCACTTCACTGTACAACTCAATGATCGACAGCACACAGGACTCTTTCTCGATCACCGCGACTCCCGCAGACGAATCGCAAAAGCCGCAAAAGGCAAACGAGTGGCAAACCTGTTTGCCTTTACCTGTTCCTTCTCAGTATATGCGCTCGCCGCAGGAGCAGAGGTTGTTTTCTCTGTGGATCTTGCCGCAGGATGCCTCAAACGCGGTCGGGAGAATGTTGAAACCAATCAGCTGGCAAAAACAGGAAATGCAAAATTCATAAAAGAAGACACACGGAAATGGCTTGCCAGACAAATCCGAAAAAAACAAAATGACGGGTCGGAATTCAACCCTTTTGACCTGATTATCTGTGACCCACCGGTATTTGCTTCTGCAGGAAAAAGGAACAGTTTTCATGTGGAAAAAGAGTGGCCAAGTCTTGTTCGTGATGTGCATACAATCCTGTCAAAAGATGGAGAAGCCCTTTTTTCCAATAACCATCAAGCAGGATCTGAAGCTATTTATTATGATTGCTTGAAAGACGTCTTCTCAAACGTTATCCGTATAAAACCTCCCTTGGATTTTCCACAAACCGCAGGGCAAGCTTTACATGTGCGCATTTACTGGTGTCGGAAATAGATTTAGGAACGTAAACTAACCCTGAACATATCAATGCCTGATGAAATGCGGGCCTTTATTAAAAACCGTGTCAGCATGGAGAGTATCACAGTGCCAGCGATTATTTACGTGACCTTATCAGGCACGACCACGAGGAAACTGAACAATTATTAATGGATGCATAAACAGTGGAACTTCAAGACTACTGAATATACCTGCTTTGAAGAAGAAGACTCAATCTCTATTAATTAAGTGACGTGGTTTATAGATGCCATCAATTCTGATAACCCAGCGGCCGAAGAGGATCTGATTAATATTTGGGTTTATGTCGCACGGGGTAATCAAGGGGCTGCCGATCGCGTATACGAAGCAACTGAAGAGACATTCGAGCTTCTTGTGGATTCTCCACGCATAGGCACTCCATATCATCCTAGGCGTATCCAGCTTAAAGGTGTTCGTTTTTTTCCAATAAAGAACTTTCACAGTTATTTCATTTATTATCGAGAACAACTGGTGTCAGGGACGATCTGGTTTTGCAGTGTGTTTCTGCCGATCAGCAGAAGGAGGCCGTAGATCCATGGGGAAGCCTTGTGTGGAGAGGATGAGTATGCGCAGTTCATCATCGATACGAATCGGATGCGGCAGGATATGCTGCTGCAGGAGAATCTGAATCTGTTTAGGGCTGAGTATTTTTCCATTCCAGTCGGGTTGCAGAACAAATGTACACCCCTCTTTCCAGTCCGAGCAGCCGTAAGCTTTGTTTCCCTTAATGACTTCTTTACCACAGAACGGGCAGCTGCCCCAGCGTGATCTGTCAAGCTGTGTTGTGTTGCTATCCTGGATCATGTTGCGAATGTAGTGTTCAATCCCAGTCATAAACTCGTCCGGCTTGAGTTCATTGCGTTCAATTTGTTTGAGTTTTTCCTCCCATTCGCCTGTCATTTCAGGCGACTTAAGTAATGGATCTCTGATAAGTGCAATCAGACAACGACCCATATCTGTACAACGAAGCTGCTTTTTTTCACGGCGAATATAGTTACGGCGAAGCAGGGTTTCGATAATGGCAGCACGTGTTGCAGGTGTCCCGATACCGCGTTCTTTAAGAGCTTCGCGTAGTGTATCATCCTCAACAAATTTTCCTGCTGCTTCCATTGCACCAAGCAGTGAATTTTCCGAGAAGTGTTTGGGGGGCATGGTCTTTCCTTCACGCAGGAAGGGCTCGTGTGCCCCGGTTTCTCCTTTTTCAAAAGCGGGCAGGGTTTGCCCATCTGCAGCGGCTTTCTTCTTTCTTGGGAAGAGAACTGTCCAGCCGGGATCGGCAATTTGTGTCCCTTTGGCCTGGAACTTTACCTGATTACTGACACCATCCACGGTGGTGATGTTTTTGAGACAAGGCGGGTAAAAGGCCGTGATGAACTGTGTTGTAATTGCGTCATAAACAAGTTGTTCATTGGGGCCGAATCTACGCGGTATCATGCCTGTTGGGATGATGGCGTGGTGATCGGTGACTTTTTTATCGTTAATAATTCGCTTGGTGAAGGGGAGTTGTTTAAGATTGAGTGGTTCTATCTGCTCTGACCGAATGGCTTTTAGTTGTTCCAGGATTTTTGGAACACGCGGTTTCATATCTTCACTGAGATAACGTGAATCGGTTCGTGGATAAGTGACAAGTTTGGCTTCGTAAAGACTCTGCGTGGCTGTGAGGGTATCTGCTGCTGAAATCCCGTGCAATTTGTTTAGTTCCCGCTGCAGTGAGGTGAGATCAAAGAGCTGCGGCGCCTGTTCTTTTTTCTTTTTTGCAGTGATGGCTGTTATTTTAAAATCCTGGTTGGTGATTTTTTCGAGCAGATCCTGGGCTTTTGCTTCCTTTTCAAAGCGCTTTCCAGTGTATTTAAAGAGCACTTCCCGGTAACGGGTGCTGCATTCCCAGAAGGGTTGCGGGCGAAATTGGAGAATGGTGTCGTCACGTTCTACAATCATTGCAAGAACAGGTGTTTGAACACGTCCAATGGTCCAGAGTACGCGATCATTGCCAGTACCAATTCGACCATGTCGAACTGTATAATAGCGGGTGGCGTTCAGGCCGACAATCCAGTCGGATTCACTGCGACAGCGGGCTGCAGCGTAGAGCGGATCGAAGTCATGCCCGTCCTTAAGATCTTTAAATGCTGCACGTATCGCGTCAGGCGTCAGTGAGTTGAGCCAGAGGCGCCGGATTGGCTTGGTCTCGCAGTTGGATAGTGCTAAAACATATCGGAAAATGAGTTCTCCTTCCCGCCCAGCATCAGTTGCGCATACAATTTCTTCAGCCTGTTTACACAGTTTTTTTATAATCTGAAACTGCTCGGCAACACCCCGGTTACTTATCAGTTTGAGCTTGAATTCTTCGGGTACAAAGGGAAGAGTATCCAGGGACCAGCGTTTTAATGCCGGGTCATATTCGCCAGGTTCCTGAAGTGTAACCAGATGCCCGAAAGCCCAGGTAACAGCACAGCCCCGTCCCTCAATAAAACCTTTCTTTGAGGCCTTGATGTCGAGTACTTTGGCAATATCGCGTGCCACCGATGGTTTTTCTGCAATAATTACTCTCATTCTACGATTGTTTCGCGATCTTTGTTTTCATTTGTTAAGAAGTCGGCAAGCATGCTATTTTTCTGAACACTAAAGTAACTTTTTCAATAATACAATTAAAGAATACACTCTTATGAACGGCACGAATCGCAGTGATATTAAAATTGGCCTTCAGGTTTCTGTATCAAGGCTGATGTACCCCATCTTACCCTTGATCAGCTTCGGCATTTGGCAGCAACATTGCTCAAGGAGAGTGATGCGAGTGTATCTCAGATGCAGCTATTCCTGAGGCATGATGAGCAAAAGACCACAAAGATTTACGCTGGTCACCTCGATAATTCAACCACGGAACAAACTGAATACTTGGAAGCCTTCTGGAGTGCGAAACTGAATGAGGTTTCTGCTGTTGTTAACAACAAAAATGCAAACGTCATATGCAAGGTAGGGAGTCGGAAAAAAGAAAAAGCCAAACACTGTGTAAGTGCTTGGCTTATAAACCAAAAAAAATGGTCGGGGCGGTAGGATTCGAACCTACGGCCTCCTGCTCCCAAGGCAGGCGCGCTAACCAGGCTGCGCTACGCCCCGACTCATAAAGAAAGG
>DQVD01000057.1 GCA_015661935.1 Desulfocapsa sulfexigens
CATCATCAGCATATGTTGAAATGAATCCAGCAGATGCCGAAGCATTACAGGTAACTGATAATGAAATGGTACGTGCCGCATCTCGTCGTGGACAGATAGAGCTCGCTGTACGAATCACAGACAGAGTTGACAAAGGATTGGTCTTTATTCCATTCCATTACAAAGAGGCATCAGCAAATTTACTTACAAATGATGCACTGGATCCGAAATGTAAGATTCCAGAGGCCAAAGTTTGTGCAATCAAGATTGAGAAGCTTTCATAATCTTAATGTATATGTATTTTTCGCAGTTTTTATACTGCCTGAAGTTAATATAGTTAAAATATAAAAATATTAGCCCGGAGATTCTGATGGGAAAAGCAATTAAACAGAGAGAAGGAGCAGTTATGATACTTGGCGCTGGAATCGCCGGTATCCAGGCAGCTCTCGATATGACCGAACTTGGTTATTATGTCTATCTGGTGGAAAAATCACCAGCAGTTGGTGGTGTTATGGCTCAGCTGGACAAGACCTTTCCGACTAATGATTGTTCTCTCTGAATCCTGGCGCCAAAGCTGGTAGAGGCCGGTCGGTCTCCAAACATAGAGATGGTTACCAATGCTGATTTAATCGCATTAGAAGGAAAACCTGGAAATTTTACGGCAAAATTGAATATCAGGCCGCGCTATATTGATGCTGATGCCTGTACCGCCTGTGGTTTATGTACCCAGTACTGTCCTAAACATCACTCCGATCAATATAATGAAGGATTGTCTGTTACCCGGCCAATCCATATCGATTATGCTCAGGCTGTTCCTGCGACCTATTATATCGATCCTTCATCATGTATGTTCTTGCAGCATGATACCTGTCAGATCTGTGTACCCGTATGTCAGAGTCATGCCATTAATTTTAATCAGAAACCCGAAGCTCGGGATCTGAAAGTTGGAGCTGTGATTCTGTCTCCAGGTTTTGGTAAGATTGCTCCCGAAACGCTTGAAAAATTTGGATACGGTACGCATCCCGATATCGTCACTGCCTATGAATATGAGCGTATGACAACTGCATCCGGACCATTTCTCGGCGAAATCAAATGTTTCTCAGATGGTCGTCATCCTAAATCAATGGCATTTATTCAGTGCGTTGGTTCAAGGGATCTTGGCTGCGATAACGGCTACTGTTCTTCAGTATGTTGTATGTACGCCATCAAAGAAGCACTGGTTACCAAAGAACATGATCCTGAAGTTGATATTACCATTTACTATATGGATATCCGAACTCAAGGAAAAGATTTTGATGCAGCACGTGAGCGTGCTGAAAACATTGGGATCAAATTTGTTCGGGCAAAAGTGGCAGACGTCACTCCCTGGGATAACCATCTGAAACTCACTTATTCCACACTTGATGGTCAGCATAAGTTTGATTCACATGACATGGTCATTCTTTCTGTGGGCCTTGAGTCTCCAAAAGATGCCAGGAATATTGCAGATATTACCAATATTGAGCTTAATAAATACGATTTTTGTAAGACTGAGACATTCACACCTCTTAAAACTTCTCAAAATGGAATAGTTGTTGCGGGAGCTTTTCAAGGACCAAAAGATATTCCAGAATCAGCCACTCAAGCTTCAGGTGCAGCAGCCATCGCAGCAACCATCCTCAATAAACAGAGGGGTAAGGGGACTGATACCAAGGAATATCCCGATGAGCTTTCAGTAACTGATGAAGATGAAGTACGTATCGGAGTCTTTGTCTGTCATTGTGGTATTAATATCAGTTCCGTTGTTGATTGTCCGGAAGTTGCGACAGATGCCGGTAAAATGGAAAATGTTACCTATTATACCGAAAATCTCTACTCCTGTTCTCAGGATGCGCAGGAACAAATCAAACAAACCATTAAGGACAAGAAACTCAATCGTGTTGTTATTGCAGCATGCTCTCCAAGAACTCACGAGCCGCTTTTTCAGGAAACCCTGAAAGATGCGGGACTTAATCGAAACCTTTTTGAGATGGTGAATATTCGGGATCAATGTTCCTGGGTACATGCCAATGAACCAGAAGCGGCGACGGATAAATCAAAAGATCTTGTCCGCATGGCCGTTTCAAAAGCTGCCCATATTCAGCCACTTCCAGAACAGACCGTACCTGTAACA
This sequence comes from Desulfocapsa sulfexigens, assembly GCA_015661935.1. Lineage (GTDB taxonomy): Bacteria > Desulfobacterota > Desulfobulbia > Desulfobulbales > Desulfocapsaceae > Desulfocapsa > Desulfocapsa sulfexigens_A. Next base: position 2,132 of record DQVD01000057.1, read on the forward strand.
CCAAAAGCACTTGTACTTGGTGGTGGAGTTGCTGGAATGACAGCGGCATTGTCTCTTGCCGATCAGGGGTTTGAATCAGTTCTTGTTGAAAAGTCATCATCAATTGGTGGTAATTTACAGAACCTGAAAAATACTCTTGCTGGAGAGACTGTTGGAGGTTTTCTTAAAACCCTTACTGCAAAGGTTAAAAAATCATCAAAGATCGATGTTGTAACCGATGCAGCTCTTGCTCGAACATCAGGATTTATAGGAAACTTCAACTCTGTTATTGAGAGTGGTAAGGGTAGGAAAAAGCAGGAACAAAGTTTTGATCACGGTGTCATTATAGTTGCAACCGGTGGTCATGAGCATCGCCCTGATCTGTATCAGCTTGGAAAATCTAAAAAAGTTGTTACTCAACAGGAACTGGAAGCTAAGCTTGCTGGACGTGCCAAGAGCCGTGCTCCTAATTCCATTGTTATGATTCAATGTGCCGGGTCACGTGGTGAAGACTTAAACTACTGTTCAAAAGTTTGTTGCAACCATGCGATGAAAAACATTCTGAAGATAAAGGAAATCAACCCTGATTCTCAGATTATTGTACTTTATCGTGACATTCGGACCTACGGTTTTGCAGAAGATGCATATCTTGAAGCGAGAAAGAAAGGCGTTATATTCATTCCTTATGAAGTTGATCGTAAACCCGTTGTTACTTCAAAAGGCACAAACGTACAGGTAGATTTCTTTGACTCCATTATGCAGGAAGACGTAAGCATTAGTCCTGATCTGGTTACTCTATCAGTTGGAATTGTGCCCGATGGAACTGAAGAGCTTTCCAAAATGCTCAAATTACCTGTTAATGCAAATGGATTCTTCTTAGAGGCCCATGTTAAACTTCGTCCTGTGGAAGCTGCGGTTGATGGTGTTTATATTTGTGGACTTGGTCATGCACCAAAACCGGTTGAGGAAACCATTGTCCAGGCCCAGGCTGCCGCTGCAAAAGCCGCCATGCCACTAGTGAAAGGCTTTGTAACCGTTGATCCAATTGTTTCAAGTGTTGTCCAGGATGATTGCATTGGTTGTGGAATTTGTGTCAGTATGTGTCCTTATGGTGCAATTATCATGGAAAAAGTTGGTAAGAAAAGGAAGGCCAAGACTGTTTCAGCTTCTTGTAAGGCTTGTGGAATCTGTGCTTCTCGCTGTCCTACTTTTGCTATCTCAATGGGTGGGTTTACCAATGAGCAGCTGATCTCTCAGATCGAGGCATTTGGAAATAAAACAGCTGATGAAAAAGTAGAAGCTTAAACTTTGATTATTATAGATAAATACGAAAAAAGTGTAATATACGGAGAATAAAATATGTCCGATAATTCATTCAGCCCAAAAATTCTTGGGTTCCTCTGCAACTGGTGTTGTTATGCAGCCGCAGATGCAGCAGGGGTATCGCGTTTTCAATACCCGCCAAACCTTCGAACTGTACGCGTTATGTGTACTGGAAGAGTTGATCCTTCCTTTGTCTTAAAAGGCTTTCTGGAAGGTGCAGATGCTATTTTTACTGGCGGCTGACAACTTGGCGAATGCCATTACCAGGTTGGTAATTATGATGCAATGGGCGTAGATGCACTTATAAAAAAGGTGCTGAGGGATGTGGGAATAAAAGAAGAGCGGTTTAGTCTTCAGTGGGCATCAGCTGCTGAAGCACCTCTGTTTGTACAGCATATTACAAATTTCACTGAAAGTATGAAGGAGCTGGGGCCCATTGGTGAAGCTGAAGGGCTTTCCAGGGAAGAAGTTAAGGAAAGAATTCAAAAAGCTCTTGATGCCGTATCGAGTCAGAAAGTTCGTATAAGTTTTGGAAATGCCAGTAAAGCTGTTCGTAAAGATGGAATATGGACTGCTGAACATATCAATGGCATCATCAATACTAAGATGGAAAAATCTTTAGCATCCCTTGGTAAATAGCGTTTATACTTTTGTGTGTTGTGTAAAAAACCGTATCTCAAGTGAGGTAAGCGTTCACCAGCACCTCATTTTCCCTCCGTTTGCGCCTGGTCACATATAACTGCATATGCTACGCAGTCCCAAACGGAAGAAAATGTGGCACCGGTAAACACTTACCGAGGTACTGGAAAAC
>DQVD01000059.1 GCA_015661935.1 Desulfocapsa sulfexigens
CAATGGAGGCGACATGAAGGGATCCCTGTTTACAAAAATTATTTATGCAACGGATTTTTCCGAAACTGCGAAAAAGCCGCTCGCTATGCGCTTGGTCTGGCCCATGAATATGGAGCTGAATTAACAGTTTTAATGTAGTACCCGACCTTGTGGAGGAGATGTCTGCAGGGATGGGGGATGATTTGGCGGGGCATTTTGGGCATGATAAGCTTGATAGCTTTTATAAAGAAGGGCTTGCTGAAAGTAAAAAGGCGATGGTTGGACGTGTTCATGTCGTTCTTGCGGAGGCTGGTGATGAGTTGGGAAACTTTTCAGTGGAGCTAAAGGTTGAAGTTAGAGTCATGCATCCGGTGAAACAGATCGTAGAAATGGTAATGGATGGCGGGTATGATCTTGTGGTTCCTAGAACCCACGGTCATAGTATGCTGGATGACATTTACCTTGGAAGTGTAGCCAGGGCATCATGTTCTGGCTTTTAAACAGAAACATTAATAATTGATAGTGAAGGCTGATCGACTGACGATTGGTTTTTTTTGATTTATTAACGGATTTACCGTTGATATTGGTAATAATAAGGAGATTATTAAAATGCGTATAGCAATACCAACCAACAATCCGGGCGGCATGGAAGCTTCCCGTTCCGATCACTTTGGACATTGTGATGTTTTTACTCTGGTTGAAGTGGATTCTGACAATAAAGTTACCTCAGTGGAAACGATGCCCGTTCCTCAGCATGGTGCAGGCGGCTGTATGGTTCCTGTAAATTTTCTTAAAGATGCAGGGGTGAATGCCATTGTTGTGGGTGGCATAGGCGCCAGACCCATGCAGGGTTTTGCAGAAGTTGGAATTGATGTGTACTGGGCTGATCGAGAAGCAATCCCTGATGCCGGAGCTGTTATGGAAAAATTCTCTGCCGGCCTGTTGCCTAAGATGAATGCTGATCAGGCATGTAGTGGTGGGTCTGCTTGCCACGAATAAAGCATTTATTTTTCGTAAATGATAGAGTATAAATAACATATGCTCTTATAATGAATGGCAGGAGATTATTCATTCCTGCCGTTTTTTTATTTTCCGGGGATTCCCGCTTACACAAAATTTAACCCTGCCGAGCTGGACTCTTTTCAGTACCCCTTGAGGGGTGAAAGTGCCTTGGGGGATTTTCAATTGATTAACTATAAACGGATCTTCTCTGTTCTTGTTTGTTATGGCAGGAGTAGGAGAGTAAGGCACTAAATATGTCACCAAGACCAAAAAAACTCAGGAAGTGTGAAGGTAATTTTTGCGGCCAGGCTTTTAAACCCACAGGGACACCATTGTCCAAACTTGATCAGATTGAATTGTTTCGTGACGAAATGGAGGCCCTGCGGCTCTGTGATCGTGATGGATTAACTCAGGAGGAGGCCGGTCAGAAAATGGGAGTTTCCCGCGGAACCATTCAGCGGATAATTACCATAGCTAGAAGAAAGACCGCTGAGGCCATTTCTGAGGGAAGGGCGTTGGTATTTGTTGACGACGAGTAAAAGCGAGGACTGAGGTTTTCGGTAAAAGACGAAAGACCTGAACCTTTTTTTTCGCAAACCTCAAACCGTAAACCGAATAGTGTTCTTTTAAATGTTCTCTCTGGTCTTGTGAAAGTCAATATCAGGCCACTTTTCCATAAAGAAGTTGAGCATCCACTCGTTTTGGGCGAGATAGGTAAGAAAGCCTTCCGCATCAACAGCAAGAGATGGCTGATTCTTTTTTTCAAATTCAGCAAGTTTCTTTTTATCCGCACATTCCACCCAGCGTGCTGCCTGAAAGTCGATGGGCTCATAAATAGCATCAACCCCATATTCGTTTTTCAGCCTGGCAATAGTTACTTCAAACTGTAACACTCCCACAGCTCCAATAATATGAGATGTACCGATATTGGGGCGAAAAACCTGAATCGCACCCTCTTCAGCAAGCTGCTGCAATCCTTTCTGCAATTGTTTCATCTTCAGTGGATTTTTGAGGATGACCCGGCGGAAATGTTCCGGTGCAAAGTTTGGGATACCGGTAAACTTTAACTCTTCCTTCGGAGTAAAGGTGTCTCCAATTTTTATTGTGCCATGATTATGGAGGCCTATAATGTCTCCGGGCCAGGCTTCTTCCACATTGGTTCTATCCTGTGCCATAAAGATGGTGGCATTGGAAAGACTGATATCTTTACCAAGGCGATGATGCTTTACTTTCATCCCACGAGTAAATTTCCCTGAGCAGATACGAAAAAAAGCTATTCTATCACGATGGGCCTGGTCCATATTTGCCTGAATTTTAAAGACAAAACCGGAAAGGTTTGGCTCGGTTGGTTCAACATCCCTGGTTGCTGCAGCACGCGTACTGGGAGGCGGTGCCATTTCAACAAAGGCATCGAGGAGCTCCTTGACACCAAAGTTATTTACAGCAGACCCAAAAAAAACAGGGGTCTGGCTGGCATTCAAGTAATGATCATACTCCAATGGATTGGCAGCGCCTTCCAGGAGTTCAATGTCGTCACGCAGAACGCCAGCATCATGCTCTCCAAGTATTTCATCAAGGCGTAGATCATCAAGTGACTCTATGGTAATGCCGCCTTGATCCCGCTCTCCTTTTCCTGCCGTAAAAAGATGGATTTGCTTTTTGTATAAATTATAGACTCCCTTAAATGTTTTTCCCATGCCAATGGGCCAGGACATTGGGGTACATTCTATCTGCAGTTTGTCTTCAATATCAGCCAGGATATCGAGCGGATCCATTCCTTCACGGTCAAGTTTGTTGATAAAGGTGATGAGTGGAGTATTTCGCATCCGACACACTTCCATCAGCTTTTCTGTTTGAGCTTCAACACCTTTTGCAGAATCAATAACCATGATAGCGGAATCAACAGCCGTGAGAACCCGGTATGTATCTTCTGAAAAATCCTGATGACCCGGAGTGTCCAGCAGGTTGACTTCATAATCGCCATAGGTGAATTTCATAACAGAAGTGGTAACCGAAATACCACGTTCCTGCTCAATAGCCATCCAGTCACTGGTTGCATGACGGTCAGCTTTACGTGATTTTACGGCACCTGCCATATTGATAGCACCTCCATAGAGAAGGAGCTTTTCCGTAAGGGTGGTTTTACCGGCATCCGGGTGACTGATGATGCCAAAGGTTCTTCTTTTCGCGATTTCCTGTTCCAGCTGTGTACTCATGGGAATGAAGATATGGTGATTAAGTGTTAACGGGCATGATGCCCTGCGGGCACATTCAGAAGACAGAAGGCAGAATAGTTAGCAGCCTGCGGCTGAAATAACTACAGTTGGTTCTCATCTGGCATCCATTTCCGGGAATGATTTACACAGAAACTTTGTTTTTCCGATACATGTATATATCTACTTTAAATTTAGAGCAATATAGTATAAAAAGGTGGAAGACTGAAGGCTGAAGAAAAGACGTCTTTTTTTCAGCCTTCGGTCTTTAGCCTTTTCACCGCA
>DQVD01000136.1 GCA_015661935.1 Desulfocapsa sulfexigens
AAAAATGAAATATGACCCTGGCTGATTAATAGGGTCATTATGTTGTGTAGTATAAGTCAAATGACAAAAGAAAGGTATCTGAACACAAAACCTGTCCCCATGTTTCTTTCGGTTTTACTCAATCACAACATCCCAAGATAGCCCAAATTCAAGCGCAGTATCAGCCATGTTATTTCTTTACTACAAACCTTAAGCACGGTTTCTAGGTGGTTATTGGGTTCTAGTAAACTCCTAATGATATTGTGACAATCTACTCATTAAAAACAAATAATTAGCAACTATCATGGTGCTGAATTCGTCAAAGTTAAACTGTGGCTATCAAGGGTCACTGACGTAAAACACCATATTCATAATACATCTAACCATACTCCTTATGTTAATTGCTCAACTCTCAGACCTCCACATTCGTGTTTCAGGGCAGAAACTCTATGACCATATTGATACCAACACTCTCTGTGCCAGGCATGTTGCTTACATCAATGCACTGCCAGAGCCACCTGACGCAGTTGTACTCTCCGGCGATATCACCAATTGTGGTGAGCCTGGAGAATACTCCATGGCCAGACGCATACTAAAACAGATTGATTTTCCCACTTTTGTTATCCCCGGTAATCATGATAACAACCACAACATGATCGCTGCACTGGGCCAATGCTTTCCACATCTGGGAAATGATCCGGATAATATTGCTTATACGGTGGAAGATTTTCCGATTCGCCTGGTATTCCTTGATTCAAGTAGCCATGGAAAGGTTAATGGCAACCTTGGCTCAAACACCCTGAGCTGGCTTGAAAAAACACTCAGGCAGAAGCCGACGCAACAAACAGCCATTTTTATGCATCACCACCCCCTGCCAACGGGATGCCTCCATATGGATACAATCCGTTGTATGGACGGTATCAAATTAATAGAGCTGGTAAAGGAGTTTCCCCAAGTGATTCGTATTATATGCGGCCATACTCACAGGGCTATTTTCCATCAGGCGAATGGTTTGATAATCTGTACAGCACCTTCTGCTGCCCATCAGATACCGTTTGATACGACTGACAGCAGAGGCTCCTACAGCCTGGAACCACCTGCAATGCTCATGCACAGGTATACAGTGGAAACCGGATTTGTCAGCTATGTTATGTCTCTTGCTCCCTATGACGGGCCATTTCGTTTCGATACCACCTGCGGTTGCCCGCAGGAATAGACCCCCGATACTCCTCCGGGGAGCCCCCCCTGCACAACCCATATGAACAGGAAAAATAAGATTATGGCATCAATAGAATTCAAGCAGATTTGTAAATCCTATGGAAACATTTCAGTGATCAAAGGGATTGATCTTGAAATCAAAGATGGTGAACTGGTGGTCTTTGTCGGCCCTTCCGGATGCGGAAAGTCGACGCTGTTGCGCCTGCTTGCCGGTTTGGAAGAGGAAGACAGCGGCAGCATGTATATTGGTGAAACCCTGGTTAACAGCATTGCCCCTAAAGATCGGAATATTGCCATGATATTTCAAAATTATGCGCTTTATCCGCACATGACGGTTGCTGAAAACATAGGATTTGGCCTGAAACTACGTGGCATGAACAAAAAAAAACGTGCCAGGGCGGTTGATGAAACAGCAAGCCTTCTTGGCCTGAAACATCTGCTGACCAAACAGCCCCGGCAACTTTCCGGCGGCCAGCGGCAGCGTGTTGCCATGGGACGGGCCATCATTAGAAATCCTGAAGTCTTCTTGATGGATGAACCTCTCAGCAACCTGGATGCCAAATTGCGTAATCAAATGCGCATAGAAATAAGAAAACTCCAGAGACGACTAAAAACCACGACCATTTTTGTGACCCATGATCAGATCGAAGCCATGACCCTGGCAGATCGTATAGTCGTGCTTAATGATGGGAAAGTACAACAGGTTGGTGCTCCGTCAAAGCTCTATAGTTCTCCGGTTAACAAATTTGTAGCAGGTTTCCTTGGTTCACCTTCAATAAATTTTATCCATGCCAGACGTACCGGAGATAATGAACTCACCCTTCCTGACGGTCAATGTGTTCTTTTACCGATGGATCAAGCTCAAATTCTCTCTGATCTCAGGGAAGTGGAAATCGGTATTCGTCCTGAACAGATCAACATTGTCAAGAAGTCTGATCAGACAGCAATGGAAAAGAATACCATTACCTGGTCATCCTCAGTCTCTCTTATTGAATCCCTGGGCAGCGAGAAACTGGTTTATTCTTTCCATGGGGAACATGAAGTGGCGATTAAAACAACAAACAGCAATGGTGCTTTGGAAGGCTCAAATATTCAATTGTCATTTAGTATGAACAATGCCCACCTTTTTGCCTTAAATGATGGTCGATGCCTGTCACCTGTGGCTGGCAATGCGTAAAGTTAAATACATGGCGGATAATGTAACTGCACGTGGCAAAAAGCGATTATTGAAACCTTTTTACAATGCAGGATACATAAAAGCATGGCTGTACCTTGCTCCTGCTTTGTTATTCCTCATATTATTCACCTATTACCCAATGGTACAGGTGCTTTGGGATTCCTTTTTTCTCAAAGAATACGGTGCCGAAAAAAAACTGTTTGTCGCGTTTGACAATTACCGCCGCCTTTTTGCCGATGAGGATTTTATCACTGCTGTCAAAAATAACCTTATTTATGCCATTGGTACGGTGATCCCCAGTATTGTAATCGGTTTTGGATTTGCTCTCTCCCTAACCCAATCCAGCCGCTTTAAAAATTGTATCAGGTCACTGCTTTTTTTTCCCACTCTGGTTCCTCTGGTTGCTGCAGCTGCCCTGTGGATCTTTATCTATTTTCCGGGCATCGGGCTGCTCGATTACTACCTTGCAAAGCTTGGTATACAATCCACTGACTGGTTGGGAGACCCTGATATCGCATTGTATTCATTGATGATCCTGACCATCTGGAAGAATGCCGGTTTTTACATGCTTTTTTTCATAGCAGGGCTTCAGGGGATCGGGGAGGAGTATTATGAAGCAGCCTCCCTTGAGGGAGCAGGCTGGTGGCAGAAACTTCGTTATGTAACATTGCCGCTGCTTGCACCAACCAGTGCTTTCGTGTTTGTCATAGCCCTCATACATGTCTTTACCCATGTGGATCATGTAATTGTCATGACACTTGGAGGCCCCATGGGATCGACCAACCTGGTGCTGTATTACATATATCAGAATGCCCATGAATTCAATGATCTTGCAAAAGCAACCACCGCAACTGTCCTTAGTGTAATGGTTTTGCTGGCCATTTCCTTTTTCAGTATTCGTACCATGGAACGAGGAATACACTATGAATCTTAAAAAATATATCGATACCGCTGTTTTTTTTGTGCTTATCAGCACTGTTGCTATTATCTGGTCTGCACCTTTTCTATGGATGATAACAGCTTCCTTTCGTCCTCAGACTTTTGGCGGACTGGATATGGCGTCCCTGTGGCCAAATTTTATCCCAACCATTGAGAATTACCGAATGGCCTGGGAAAGTGCAGAGTTCGTTCTCTATTACATTAATACGATTATCATCGTTAGTGGTATTCTGGTTGTACAGTTGGTCACAATTACGTTGGCTGCCTATACATTTGCACGCCTGGATTTCCCGTTCAAGACTGTTCTTTTTTATCTGTTCCTTCTACAACTCATGATAGTACCGCCAATCCTGATAGTGCCCAATCTCAAGACCATGGTAACATTGGGTTTGTATGATACGCTGATAGGAGTAATGGCTCCATATTTTGCATCCGCCTTTGGTACATTTCTCCTTCGTCAGACCTTCAAATCCATTCCGCGTGACTTTGAAGATGCAGCTCTCATCGATGGATGTTCGTGGTTCCAGGTACTGCGTTATGTACTTATTCCATTGGCAAAGCCGGCGTTGATTGCCTTCTCCATTGTCAGCGTGGTTGCCCACTGGAATGAGTATCTCTGGCCTTTGATGGTGACCGATTCACCAGGGAAACGAACATTAACCATCGGCCTTGCCAGCTTTACACGCGGTGCTGAAGGTGCTTCTGAATGGGGACTTATCGCTGCCGGCACCATGTTTGTGATGCTGCCCTTGATGATAGTCTTTTTTGCCTTCCAGAAACAGTTTGTTAACAGCTTTATGTTTTCCGGGATTAAATAAATGGAGTGGAGGTAACGGTATGGATTAAAGCACAAAAACTTTTATCAATTTCTGACAGTTTTTTTTCAGGTTCCAATATTTTTCAACATGGTGATACTCATGAAGTCTTTTAACAGAATAAAAAAAATAACAATAACCCTGCCGATTGCAGCCATAATCGTCATTTTAATGATTGGTGTTTCCTGGTCAGTTGCGGCGGAAAAAATCAATTTCTATTTCCCGACCTCGGTCCAGGGACCGTTAACCCGTGAAATGCAGAAAATGGTTAAACAATACAATAAGATGCAGAACGATGTAAAGGTCGTGGCCACCTTTACCGGAAGCTATGAAGAAACAAAAATCAAGGCCTCTGCGGCGGTGAAAGCCGGAAGACCTCCTGCTGTAGCATTGATGTCCGCTAATTTTATTCATGAATTTGTAGCTGAGGACCAAATTGAACCAATTGAATTTTTCTTAAAGGAAAGCAAACAGACGACGTCTGACTTTTTGAGCGATTTCTGGCCGGGGCTGCACGCCAATGCCACCGTCAATGGCAAGCTGTATGCTATCCCTTTTCAGAACTCCACACCAATTTTATATATAAATGCTGATCACTTTCGGGAAGCAGGACTTGATCCGGACAATCCACCAAAAAACTGGGAAGAGCTGGTGGTTGCCGGTAAAAAACTAATCAGAAAAGAAGGTGAAAAAACCACACGTTACGGCCTTATGCTTCCCATGCAATATAATTATGTAAACTGGGTTTTTCAGGGGTTTGTCATGTCAAATGGCGGTCAATACTACAACACACACTACCTCGGTGAAGTGTATTACGATACCTCAACAACTCGTGGTGCCCTGCAGTTTTACTCCGACCTGATTCACAAACATGGTATTATGCCAGCCAGTATCACCAATTCAAAACAGGTTTCCACTGACTTTTTTGCCGGGAGAACCTCCATGATGATTCTCAGTACCGGAACCCTTTCGCATGTACGTAAAAACGCTCAATTTAATTATAATGTCGGTTTTGTGCCCAGTAAAGTCCGCAACGGTGTCCCCATTGGCGGTGCTTCAATGATTATCTTCAAGGGAATTACCGAGAAAGAGCGTGACGCCGCATGGGACTTTGTGTCATGGCTGACCGCACCTGAACAGCTCGGCTCCTGGAGTCGTTTCAGCGGTTATTTTGCTCCACGCAAAAGTAGCTACGAGATGCCGGTAATGAAAGAATTTATGGCTAAAAATAAAGATGCGGCTGTGGCTTTGGATCAGCTCCAATATGCCGGACCGTGGTACTCAACTTTCAAGACAGTTGCTGTGGCCAAGCCGATTGGAGATGCGATCCAGGCAGTTGTTACCGGTAAAAAAACTGTGGAAGAAGTCATTCCGGAAGCACAGAGAAAAGCTGACGAATTACTTAAGCCGTACAACGCAGCTCATAGCTATATACAGGGCCAGTAACCTTCTTTGGGACACATGGTCTCAATCCTGTTCGATACCTGAACCAGCGGATTATATTTTGTCTGGTTCAGGGTCATTATTTAGGATCAGCTCCATAATTTAACTATGCTTTACCCACTTTAAACAGTGAGGATCCGTTCTCATCTTCCTTGTCGGGTACCCTTCATCAGGCAATGATTTTCAGTCGTCCGTCCAGGACACACCCGTATTGAGGACCGACCTCCGCTATTTCCTTGATAAAAGCTATAACTTCGTTTCGATAAACAAGCCCAGTATCAAGGGACGGATGGAGCATTACGCTCAAAAAGTAGAATTTGCAGCCTTTTTCATTGTTCAGAGTCGACAACT
>DQVD01000240.1 GCA_015661935.1 Desulfocapsa sulfexigens
ATTCCTTCAATGTAAACTGACGTGTAATTTCACATTCGTAACCAACATACAAAAATCATATGTGAAATCAGTTTTCATTGCAAATAAAAATTTACAATTCCACCTTTAATCAACAACCTATACATTAGCATATCGAACAGATGGATCAACGCGAGACAGATATTTTTTTCATGAAACAGACAATCCTTCTTGCGGAGTCTGCCGCACAAAAAGGTGAAGTCCCTGTCGGTGCACTTATTTCACTGGATAACAATATTGTAGGAAAAGGTGAAAACTGCCCGATTTGGACCAATGATCCAAGTGGTCATGCAGAAATTATTGCCATACGAGAAGCTGCAAAAAGCTGCAACAATTATAGAATTCCGGGTACAACGCTCTACGTAACTCTTGAACCATGTATCATGTGTATGGGAGCAATCATCCATGCCCGAATCAAACGGGTTGTCTTTGGTGCCTATGATCCTAAAACAGGCGCAGCCGGATCCAGATATTCAATAGGAAGCGACAACCTGCTCAATCACCGCCTGGAAATCACTGGTGGAATCTGTAAAAAAAAATGTGCAAACCTTATAAAAACCTTTTTTAGAGAAAGGCGTAAAAATAGAACTCGCTGAATATTTAATAACGTTTTTTTTTATAAGAACTAAATTTTTGATTGCGAAATTTTCTTTCTCAGTTTAGAAAGGCTCTCAATTGATATGATCAATACCTGATGGAGGGGTGGCCGAGAGGCTTAAGGCGCACGCTTGGAAAGCGTGTGTACGCAAGTACCGTGAGTTCGAATCTCACCCTCTCCGCCAATTGCTCAAAGCCCTTGCAATTTACATTCATTGCAAGGGCTTTAATTTTTAGTGTTTGAAATAGTCTTGACGCCGTCTTTTGGGTTGTGTATAAAGACCTCTCGTAAGAGGTGTTACGCATATATATTTCTTACAACCAACTAAAATTTCGTTTTTGATAGTCGGGTCCTGTACAATTTAGGATCATGAACTCCGCCAGGTCTGGAAGGAAGCAACGGTAATGAACCCCTGAATGTGTTACAGGGTGCCCGGCTATCATCTTCATGTAACAGTTCAACAGTGCTACCTTCGGTTTTTAAGTTATTTTTTTTAATGTATCAGAAAAACAAAGTTTCTGTGTGAATCATTCCCGGGAGTGGATGCCAGATGAAAACCAACCGTAGTTATTTCAGCCGCAGGCTGCTAACTATTCTGGCTTCTATCTTCTGAATGTGCCCGCAGGGCATCATGTCCAAATCATAAACCTCTAGGTAGGTCTGTTTTATGTCCTATTTGGTTCTTGCCAGAAAATCTCGCCCCCAGGATTTCAATCAGGTTGTGGGTCAGATTCCGGTTGTTAAAACTCTCCAAAATAGTCTTGTCCGCGACCGTATTGCTCATGCCATATTATTTTCCGGTGTGCGTGGTGTCGGTAAAACCACCCTTGCCCGCATCATGGCCAAGGCTATTAATTGCGAGCAGAGAGCAGCGGATGGCAATCCTTGTAATAAATGCAGATCCTGCATGGAAATTAAGGCTGATTCCTCACTTGATCTTTATGAGATCGATGGCGCATCAAATCGTGGAATCCAGGAAATCCGCGAGCTAAAAGAAAAGATTCGCTTCCTACCCACATCTTCCAAGTATAAAGTCATCATTATTGATGAAGTTCATATGCTCACCAACGAGGCCTTTAATGCCTTGTTAAAAACTCTGGAAGAGCCGCCCAGTCATGTCTTTTTCATGTTTGCAACAACGGAGTTGCATAAAATTCCCATCACCATTCTCTCCAGGTGCCAGCGCTATGAGTTAAAACGAGTTTCAACAAAAGATCTTAGGGCTCATTTTGGTAGACTTGCAAAAGAAGAAGATGTGTTGATTGAAGACGCGGCCCTTAATCTTATTGTTCGGGAATCTGAAGGATCTGTTCGTGATGGCCTTAGTCTACTGGATCAGGTTTTTTCATATGGTGAAAAAGAGATCTCAGTAAACGATGTTGTACAGGTTCTTGGCCTTGTCTCCCGTGATGTTATTCTGGACATTACCAGTGCACTGCTTGAAAACAATCCTGGTTCTGCTCTAAAAGCACTGGATGAAACCTTTCATTTTGGTGTTGACCTTAAACGTTTTACTGCTGATCTCTTAAATGCATTTCGCACACTTATCCTTTGCAGGATTGATGGCTGCCAGGAGTTAATAGATATCCCGAAAGAAGAACTGGATCAGTTTAAAATACTTGCTGAAAAACATGGGCATAACACCATTCATATGAAAATGAACCTGCTCATGCAAGGGGTGGAGGAGATGCGCTATTCTCCGCAGCCGAGACTTTCCATTGAAAGCACACTTTTGAAAATCATTCAGACAGATGATGTGGTGCCGATTACCGAAATTCTTGCAAAACTTGACACTCTCCTTGCTGGTCAATCACTGCCGAAAAAAACAACTCAACAAGAACCTGCTGAAAAAAAAAAATTCCCTGAAAAAGTAGCGGTACCAATTGCTCCCCCCAGCCCCGCACCCAAAACAGAAGCAGTCGTCGCAGAAGCAAACACCACACCACCACCCCCTACTGAACGCCCCTCGGCTCCTGAAGAAGCGCAATC
>DQVD01000208.1 GCA_015661935.1 Desulfocapsa sulfexigens
ACTGGTCAATATTCTTCCTGAATGGAAGTAAGAGCTAGGATACAGTGAGAAACTGACTTTGCGGTGGTAGCAGAAGATACAGTATTGACTAAAGGGGATTTGGTACCGCAACGCATACCATTTTCCTTGAAAAAGGCAGACTTTAAGTAACTGGCTGAATCAGAGAAATTGATTCCATTTACTTTGATGGAACCATCTTTGGCAATCTGAAAATCTTCAGCAGAAGCGAATATAGGTAGAAATGCGTAAATCCAAATAAAAATAAACCAATACTTCCTGCTCATCTCAGCAACTTTCTCTTTGCAACGTTCTTTCCTTAGAGAATGATTTCTGTACCTTCAGTGGCAAAGAACACCTCTGTATCTCCATATTTCCCTGGTTCACAATAGGTTTTTGTCATCTCATCAATCTGATCATCGGTACGATCAGGGTCATGATGATACAAGGCCAGTCTTTTCACACCAGCCCGATTTGCAGCGGCGATGGCATGCTCAAAAGTTGAATGTCCCCAGTTAATCCTGTCCTTATATTCTGCTGCTGTATACTGGGAATCATGTACAAGTAAATCTGCCCCTTTGAAAAAATCTTCAATGGCCTGATTCTGTTCCCGGGCCACTTCCTCTCCTTCCATGGCCATGCCCTCATCATATTCCGGATGATCAGGATCAGTGACAAAAAGATTCCTGTAGGGTTCGTGATCGTAGCAGGTACAAAACACCTTTCCTTCATGCTCAAAGCGATAGCCAAGGGCGGTGATTGGATGATTGAGAAATTTAGTGGTTAGAAGTAATCCGTCCCCAAGATCCATATCTGACTCTTCACGTAGACTGTCATAGTCTATATCAGAGGCCAACTCTCCAACATTAATAGGAAAGTAGCGATATTTCATCTGACCACCCACAACATCCCTTAGCGGATCATCTTCATAGGTCACAGGGCCATGTACTTTCAGTCTGGTACCGGGAATGTAGATTGGAGTAAAATAAGGAAAACCCATAATATGATCCCAATGGGTATGCGAAAGATACATGGCAATTTGTAAAGGACCATTTCGCAGATCATTTGCCACTAAAGCATTTCCCAGCTCTCTTATTCCAGAGCCTGCATCAATGACAATTATTTCTTTTCTGCCTTCTACCCGTAGTTCCATACAGGCTCCATTGCCACCGTATTTCATGGTATGTCTTCCGGGACAGGGAATGGATCCTCGTACGCCCCAAAATCTCAATTTCATCATTTTTTGTATTTCTTAGATTTGTAGAAAAAACTGAGCCTTTTGAATCTCTTCATCTATTATCTCTGCGATTTCACTAAACATTTCCCAGCGAAGACCGGTGATTTCAAGTATCATCGGCACATCAGCCATTTCAGGGAAAGGATCTCCCGCATAACCAAATTCAAGAACATTGGTATATATATTCGCAAGGGCGACATATGCAGCCCGTACTCTTTGTTCCTTTGGTGCTGCCTCCACATCATGGTGAAAAGCAATGGCACTGGTCATGGCTTCATTTAACTTCCATTTCTCAGCAATAAGCCGCCCGACCTCCTGATGATCAACACCTAGTATTTCATGCTCGATATCAATAAGGGATCGCTGTTTCTTAGTCGCTTTATGTAAAACTTCAATGTATTCATCGCCAAAAGGAATTTTTCCAAGATCATGGAGAAGGCCGGCAACAAAATATTGTTCGCACTCCATCAAGGGCACACCATTCATCTTGGCCAACAACTTGGCACAGACTCCGGTACCGATGGAATGGGCCCAGAATTTTTTTGTTGGTAACGCCTGTGATTTTTTGACACCGGAAACAGAGCGAATAATAGCAGTGCTGAGTGCCATATTCTTCACCGTATTCATACCAAGCATGGTGATGGCACGAGTGGGAGAAGTCACCTTATTCACAAGAGAATAGTAGGCTGAGTTGATCAACCTCAACACTTGGCCGGTGAGAACCGGGTCAAGGGAAATCACCTTGTTTAATTCATTGGGCGAGGCATCGGTACGACTGCATATCTCCACAACCTTGCCAACGGTAGTGGAAAGACTGGGAATTCGTTTAATGAACCTGTTAATGGCTTTTCTGTTGGTGGCTCTCTCTCTGCCTGAGTCTGTATCCGTCACGTATGCACCAATATTTATCAATAATATCAATCTGTTTACAAATAAGCAACTATCATTTATATTTATTGTATAGCAAGCCTAAACAGAGGTCAAGGAAAGCAATATATAAAAAGCGCGGCTGGAAATTAATCCTGTTGCATTACGAGGGGGATGTGGTAGGCAAAGAACATGGAACGATTTACTCGAACACGCTGTTTCCTGGGCGAAAAAAAATTCAAACTCCTTACACAGGCCATGGTTACGATTGTGGGACTTGGTGCAGTGGGAGGATATGCCGCTGAAGGACTTGCAAGAGCTGGAATTGGCAGATTACGGCTGGTTGATTTTGATACCATCCAGCCATCAAATATCAATCGTCAAATCCTTGCCCTTGAGAGCACTCTCGGACAGGCAAAAGTAGACGTTGAAAAAGAACGAATCAATCTCATTAATCCAGAATGTCAGGTAGAAGCTCTGCAACTTTTTGCAGCCGATGAAACACTTGACGAAATTCTGAACCCGGCACCGGATATCCTGATCGATGCCATTGATTCATTAAATCCAAAAGTCCAGCTTTTAGTCGGAGCCCACAGACGAAACATTACAACATTTTCATCAATGGGCGCTGCATTGCGCACAGATCCATCCAAAATAAAGACAGGGGATATCATGGCATCAAATCACTGCCCCCTGGCAAAACATGTCCGCAATCGCCTGCGGAGGCAAGGGGTGGAAGGCGGAATACAATGTGTCTATTCCACTGAACGGGTTGAATTTTCTTATCAGGGGCCTGAAAAAAACAGTCAGAAATCCTCCCCCTATGAAGACCGGGGAAGACAGCGAAATGTACTAGGCTCCCTACCCACCATCACAGGAATCTTTGGACTCATCCTGGCCAATGAGGTTATTCTACAGCTGACAAAGAGTACATAAACAAAAGTAAATCGAGCCAGGCAATGCTTATACTTTTCCTGTACACTCTCAACATACTCCTCCTGCTTTCAGGAATTGCATCCATCTGGCTCAAAAGTGGTGGACGGATTTTTTCAATTGCTCTCCTGCGCAGCCTGGCAGGATTACCTCTGCTTGCCGGAGAATATTTTTAGAGAGTTAACCGAGAGTGATGTAGTGGCAGCTCTTCGACAAGTATTATCTGACAGTCTTTATACACCACCCAAATTTACATCTGGACTGATGATCCGTCTAAAGGATACAGGTTGGTTTCTGCACCAATTCTTTCAGATATTAACAATGATAGCAATTCGATCGCCCCCATTGACTCTCTCATTTACTATATTCTCGCCTATTCCTATTTTCACTTACATGATACAGATCCAAATTCTGCATGGGAAAATGTCGCCAACACAAAAGATCCTCTCCTCCGCAAGCTTGATCCATCCCTCAGCACTCCCATCTCAGTTGGTGACCACCTTATCGGCCTGATTGGCCTTGGTCCGGAATACACCGGGGGAGAATATGGCCATGATGACTTTGATCTGC